>JAFVYX010000058.1 GCA_017500625.1 Clostridia bacterium
AAGGTGGCCACCGTGGCCAACTCCTGCTCGACGATGCATAAGATCCACGCCAAGACGTTCGAGAGGGCCGACTTCAGCTGTGACCGTATGAGCGAGGGCGCCCTGGCGGTGCTGGACGGCGTGATCGCCTACCTTGAGGAGGCACGCGTCCGCTATCTTGAGACCAAGGACAAGGCCGACTGGCACGATATGATCCAGCTTTTGCCCTCGAGCTATAACCAGATGCGTACCGTGACACTCAACTACGAGACGCTCATCAACATCTATTACGCCCGTCGGCACCACAAGCTTGCCGAGTGGCACGTGCTTTGCGGCGTGATCGAGACGCTGCCGTATGCCGAGGACATGATCCTCATCAAGGAAGAAAAATAACCGTGGGCGGTGAGCGATCTCACCGCCTTCCCTTGTGGGAAGGAGAACGTATGGCCGATATTTTTGAGCTGTTCCGCAGGATCGGAAGCGGGAGCCCCGAGAAAAACGCCCCCGTCACGGCGCTGGTGGTGGGGCTCGGCAATCCGGGAAGCGAATATAAGAACACCCGCCACAACGCGGGCTTTTTGGCGATTGACGCCATCGCCGCCGCCGCGGGCGCGCGCGTTGACCGTGCGAAGTACAACGCCCTTGTCGGTGAGGCAACGCTCGGCGGAGTGCGGGTGCTGCTCATGAAGCCCGAGACCTTTATGAATTCGTCGGGCGATGCCATTGCGCCCGCGGCCGCCTTTTATAAGATCCCGCCCGAGCGCGTCATCGTCCTTTGTGACGACATCAGCTTTGCCCCCGGGCGCTTTCGGATCCGCCGCCGTGGCTCGGCGGGCGGCCACAACGGCCTCAAAAGCGTCATTGCCCGCCTGGGGAGCGAGGAGTTCCCGCGTGTGAAGATCGGCGTTGGCGAAAAGCCGCGCCCCGACTATCCCCTCATCGACTGGGTGCTTGGCCACTTCTCGGAGGAGGACCGCCGCGCGATCGACGGCCGCCTTTCCGACGTTACCGATGCCGTCACGATGATCGTGCGCGGCGAGTGTGAGGCGGCGATGAACCGCTATTCGAGGTAACGCTGTGTCGCTGCGTATCCGCGCGCTTCTTGAGCTGCGCGAGGTGCGGGAGCTGCTGGCCGCGCTCCCCGAGGAGGGCAAGCGGAGTGAGCCGCGTGCCCTGGCGGTGTCGGGCCTGCCCGCCCCCGTCCTTGAGCTGCTGGCTGCCGAGGCGGCCCGCCGCCTGCGGGGGGACGGAGCGCCGCTCCTTACCGTCGTGCGCGATGCCGCCGCCGCCCGCCGCGTCCTTGATGCGATGACGGCGCGGGGGCTTTCGGCCGCCGTCTACCCCGCCCGCGAGTTCGTTTTGTATCACGTTACCGCCTCGCACGACGATGAGCGCCGCCGTCTTTCGGTGCTGTCGGCCCTTGCGTCGCGTGGGCTTGACGCCGTCATCACCACGCCCGAGGCGCTCCTTCAGTACACCATGCCCCGCGCGCGCCTGGCCGAGCGCACGCTCACGCTTCGCCTCGGGGACACCCTCACGCCCGAGGCGCTGTGCCGCGTTCTTGCGGCCTCGGGCTACCTTTCGGTCACCACCGTGGAGGGGGCGGGGCAGTTTGCCCACCGCGGCGGCATCGTTGACTTCTCGGCCGACGGCACACAGCCGCCCGTGCGCGTCGAGTTCTTTGGGGACGAGGTCGACCGCATCGGCTCCTTTGATCCCCTGACCCAGCGCCTTCTCGAGCCGCTCGACGCGGTTGCCGTGTTTCCGACGCGTGAGGTCATCGCCGATGCCGAGGCGCGCGAGCGCATTCGCCGTGACGTCACCGCCCGCCGCACCGCCGCCAAGGACGAGAAGGTGCGTGAGCTGCTCTCGGCGGAGCTTGCCGTCCTCGCCTCGGGGCACGAGCTGACCTTTGCCGACAAGTACGTGAACACCGTCTATCCCGAGGGAGAGACGCTGCTTTCCTATCTTGACGGGGAAAAGGCGCCCGTCTATTTCATCAACTACACCGACCTTGCCCCCGCTCTTGAGGGGCGCGCCGCCGCCGCCGAGGAGGCCGCCCTCATCGCCGAGGGCGCCCTGCCGCGCGGCTATGCCTCGTCGGCCCCCGCCTCGGCGCTCGGCGCGTACCTTACACGGCACGCCGCCCTCTACGGCAGCACCTTTTCGTCGCCCCCCTCGGGCCTGCGCCTCGGGGGACTTTACGGCGTCTCCTGCCGCCGCACCGTTGCGTACGGCGATAAGGAGAGCTTGCTCCTTGGCGACCTTACCGACTACGCCGACAAGGGCTACCGCGTGATCCTCGAGTGTCGCTCACACGCCGAGATGACCGAGCGCTATACCGCCCTCGCGGAGCGCGGTCTTACCGTCCGTATGGCCGCAGGAGAGGAGACCCCCCTGCCCGTGGCGGGCGAGGTCCTGCTCACCGACACCACCGAGGGGGAGGGCTTTGAGCTTCCCACCGTGCGCCTTTGCGTCCTCTCGCTCACAAGCGAGGAGAGCGCCGCGCTCCGCCGCCGTCGCCGCACGCGCTTTACGGGCAAAAAAAGCGGCGCGGGTGAAAAAATACTCTCGTACGCCGAGCTTCACGAGGGCGATTACGTCGTCCACGCGGCGCACGGCATCGGCCGCTTCCTCGGTATGGAGACGCTCACGGTGGACGGCGTGGCCGCCGACTATATCACCCTGCAATACGCGGGGCAGGAAAAGCTCTTTCTCCGTGCCGATAAGCTGGAGATGGTCTCGCGCTATATCGGTGCCCACAGCGATGACGGCACCGTCCGCCTTTCCAAGATCGGCGGAGGCGAATGGGGGCGCGCCAAGGCCCGTGCCAAGGCCGCCGCGCGCGATATGGCCAAGGAGCTGCTCGCGCTCTACGCCAAGCGCGAGAGGACGGAGGGCTACGCCTTCCCGCCCGAGGGCGACCTTGAGCGTGAGTTCGCCGCCTCGTTTGAGTACGAGGAGACCGAGCCGCAGACCGTGGCGATCGAGGAGATCGCCCGCGATATGGAGCGCCCCGTGCCGATGGACCGCCTGCTTTGCGGTGACGTCGGCTTTGGTAAGACCGAGGTGGCCCTGCGCGCCGCCTTCCGCGCCGCCGTGGCGGGGAAGCAGGTGGCGATCCTTGTGCCCACCACCATTCTCGCGCTTCAGCACTACAACACCATTCTCTCGCGTACGCGCGGCTATCCCATAAACGTTGAGATGCTCAGCCGCTTCCGCAAGCCCGCCGAGCAAAAGCGCATTCTCCGCCGTCTCGAGCGCGGGGAGATCGACATCATCGTCGGCACCCACGCCCTGCTCGGCAAGGGCGTTATTTTCCGCGACCTTGGGCTTCTTATCGTCGATGAGGAGCAGCGCTTCGGCGTCGGTCAAAAGGAGCGCATCAAGCAGATGGCCGCGGGGGTGGACGTCCTCACGCTCACGGCAACGCCCATTCCGCGCACGCTCAATATGGCGATGAACGGCATTCGCGATATGTCGATCCTCGACGAGGCGCCCGCCGACCGCTCGCCCGTCACCACCTTCGTTATGGAGCACGACGACCTGATGATCGCCGAGGCGATGCGCCGTGAGCTTTCGCGCGGCGGACAGGTCTTGTATCTCTACAACCGCACCGACACCATCTACCGCGTGGCCGAGAGGATCCGTGGGGCCCTGCCCGAGGCCCGCATTGCCGTCGGTCACGGCGGTATGGACCGTGAGGAGCTGGAGGACATCTGGCAGGCGCTCGTTTTGGGCGAGGTCGATATCCTCGTCTGCACCACGATCATCGAAACGGGCGTCGACCTTCCGAACGCCAATACCCTCATCATTGAGGACGCCGACCGCCTGGGCCTTGCCCAGCTCCACCAGCTGCGCGGCCGCGTGGGCCGCGGGGCGCGCCGCGCCTATGCCTACTGCACCTACCGCCCTGGCAAGGCCCTCTCCGAG
Organism: Clostridia bacterium; assembly: GCA_017500625.1. The sequence goes on from JAFVYX010000058.1 coordinate 3,913, forward strand.
ATCGCCGAAAAGCGCCTCGGCGCGATCCGCGAGTACGCCGAGTTCGGCGCGGGCTTCCGCATTGCCCTGCGCGATCTTGAGATCCGTGGCGCCGGCAACCTTCTGGGCGCCGAGCAGCACGGCCACATCGACAGCGTCGGCTACGATCTGTACGTCCGTCTGCTTGCCGAGGCGGTGGCCGAGGAGCAGGGCGCGCCGACCGTGGAGACCCCCACCGCCACCGTCGATATCAAGGTGAGCGCCTACCTGCCCGAGAGCTATATCTCCTCGTCGGCCCACCGCATCGAGATGTACAAAAAGCTCATTCTCATCGCCACGGAGGCCGACCGCGCCGACGTGCTTGACGAGCTGTACGACCGCTTCGGTGAGCCGCCTGCCCCTGTCCTTTCGCTTCTGGACGTGGCGCTCTGCCGCTCGGTGGCGACACGTACGGGCATTGAGCGCGTCGAGTGGCGGGGAGACACCCTGCGCTTCACCTTTCCCACGCCCTGCCTTGAGGCCTGGGTCGAGGCGTTTGCCGCCTACCCGACGCTCCGCATGACGGGCACGCCCCCCTTCGTTACCTACCGCCTCTCACCGCACGAGGACGTGACCGCCACGGCGCTCTCGATCCTTCTTTCGTACGAAAAGGGACTGCCAAGCCAAGAAAATATCGAAAAAATGTAAAGGAAACCTTCCATGACAAAGACAAAAAAAGCGCCCATCACCCCGAAAGCCAAGGCGATCCTCATGGCCACGGTGGCACTCCTTCTCGTGGCGGCGATCGTTACGACCACCGTGCTTCTCCTCGTCCCGAAGAACCCCGTCCTCTCCTACGGCGGCCTGACCGTGACGAGCGAGATGTACAACCTCTGGTTCTCGATCGCCAAGACCGACGTTATGGCAAAGTACGGCCTCAAAAGCTATGAGGACAACGCCACCACGTGGGACTCCCCGAGCGAGGTCGAGGGCAAGACCTGGGGGGAGCTTGTGACCGAGGAGGTCGATCGCTCGATCCGCCTGCGCCTTGTTGCCGCCGCGATGTACGATGCTCTGGGGCTTGGTACGGCACGCGCGCAGAAGGAGATCGTGAACGCCTACGCGGATTCGGTGCTGGAGCTGAAGGCGGGCGGCGACAAGGACGCCCTCGGCGCCCTTTGCGAGAGGTACGGCACCACCGTGCGTGCCATCAAGAGATGCGCGGCGCTGGACGTCAAGGCCGAGCTTTTGTACGAGTACCTCGCCAACCGTACGGGCGGCGGCCTCTCGAACACCGAGATGCACACCTTCTACGTCAACAATTACGGTCGCTTCAAGGTGGTCTACCTCAACAAGACCGTCCGTGGCGAAATGGTGGACGGCAAGCGTGAGGAGGTCACTCTCACCGAGGCCGAGCGTGCCAACACCGCGAAGTGGGATACCGAGCTTGCGGCCTACCTTGAGGGGGGCGCCAAGGAGGGAGAGATGACCGTCGAGATCTTTGAGACCTACCTCAAAAACTCGCACGAGCAGCTGCACGCGGAGAGCGGCTATCCCGACGGGCTTTACACCTCGCGCTATATCAACCTGCGTGACGTCAACGTTCTTGAGAACGAGGTCGTTGAGGAGATCGGCTACCTCAAGGAGGGCGAGCTTGTGCGTGTCGAGACGGCGGGCGGTGTCCGCTATATCTACGGCTATCCTCTCCTTACCGCCCCCTACAACAACGCCGCCTTCCAAGAGTTTTTCCTGAACTTCCACGCCGCCTGCGCCGCCTACACGCTGGCCAACCGCGCCGCTGCTACGCTTGGCGAGGTCAAAACGCACGAGGAGAATATGGGCACCGACCTCATCTACACGATCCCTCCGAACCTTCTCCTCGATTTCTGCGCGGTTGTCAATTAACGCCATAAGGCCCCTTTAAGAAAGGAGGTGGACCGTCGTGTCGTCCTTCACAAGACAAGCCATTATGGATTCCTTTTTGCGCCTTCTCGAGCGCAAGCCCTTCCCGAAGATCACCGTCCGCGATATCGTAGAGGAATGCGGCGTCAACCGTACCACCTTCTATTATTATTATCAGGACATCTATGCGATCGTTGAGGATCTGGTCGCCTCGGCCCTCTCGCCCTACGTCGCCGCGCTTTCGGGCAGCGTTTCCCCTGCCGATCTGCGCGATGCGCGTGATTTTGCCACGATGCACCGCCGGTCGCTTTTGGGGCTTTACACCTCGCTCGGGCACGAGGAAACGCGGCGCTACGTTTTCGCCGTGCTGGACGCGCCTCTTTACGCCTTCATCGAAAGGAATGCCGAGGGGCTCACGATCGCCGCGCCGCGCTTCCGCTCGGCGTTTCTCCTTCTGCGGGAGACGCTCTTTGGGGTGCTTGGCCTCTTTTTGCGCGGTGAGCTTTCCGAGGAGGGGGGCTTCCCGCTGACCGTCACGGGCGGTACCGTCCGCCGTTTTCTCGAACGCATTGCCAATAACGAAGCCGAGGGAGGAGTACCTCATGGATAAACGTCAGGAAAGCATCGTTATGACCGCCAAGGTCTTTTCTCTGGCCGTTTCGGGCCTTGTGCTGGTCTTTGGGATTCTGATGGCCACGATCCCCGAGGAAATGGGGAAGGCGCTCTGCCTCTCGCTTGGCATTCTGTGCCTGCTGATTGCCACCGCCAAGATCTTTGGCTATTTCTCGAACGACCTCTATCGCATCGCCTTTCAGTTCGACTTTGCGGGCGGGTGCGTGGTCGCTCTCTTCGGCCTATTGCTTCTCATCGCCCCTGCGGTGATGATCCCGCGCCTCGGCACGGCCGTGGCGATCTACGTGCTGGTCGACGGCCTTGTGCGCGTCCAGACCGCCATCGATGCCCAGCGCTTCGGAATGCCGTATTGGTACCTTCTGCTGATCGGCGCCGTGCTTCTCGTTGGCGGTGCGGCCGTCATCTTCTTCCTCGCCCTGCCGTATCACCGCGTGCTGTTCACGGGTATTTTGATGATCGCCGATGCCTTCCTCAGCGTCATCGTCACGATGTACACCGTGCGCGTCCGCGTCAGGAAAACGCGCCGCGATGCCGACTTTGACCTGCCCCCCGAGCTGTGAGCCACAAAAAAAGAGGCGCTCTGCAAAGCAGAGCGCCTCTTTTTTTTATTGAATGATACCGCCGCCAAGCACGCGGTCGCCGTCGTACAGAACGGCGCTCTGTCCGGGTGCCGGCGCCCTTTGCGGTGCATCAAAGACAAGGCGCACGCCGTCTCCCTCGGGGTAGACCGTGCAAGGGGCGTCTCCCGCGCGATAGCGGAGCTTGGCCGCCGCGCGGTAGGCGCCCGTCGGCGCCCCCTCGACGTAAAAGACGTCGCGGAGCGTGACCTCACGGCGGTAAAGATCGGCCTCGTCTCCCAGCGTGACCTCGCCCCTCTCGGCCGAGAGGGCCGTCACGTAGCGCACGCGCCCAAGCGCGATCCCCAGTCCCTTGTGCTGGCCGACCGTATAGTGAACGATGCCGCGGTGGCGGCCGAGGATCGTGCCGTCCTTGTCAACGTAATTGCCCGTGGGGCAGGGACGCCCCAGAATGCCCTCGACCGCCGCGGCGTGATCGCCGCTCGGCACAAAGCAGATGTCCTGGCTCTCGCCCTTGCCACCCTCGCACAGTCCTCGCTCCGCAGCGATCGAGCGTACCTCGGCCTTCGTCAGCTCGCCAAGAGGGAAGAGAACGCGAGAAAGGCGCTCGGCGGGGAGGGTGTAGAGCATGTAGCTCTGGTCCTTTGCGCCGTCCTTCGCCTTAAAGAGGCGCCCGCCCTCGGTGCGCGCGTAATGCCCCGTGGCCACGGCATCAAAGCCCTCGGCCTCGGCGTAGTCAAAAAGCAGACCGAACTTCACCGTGCGGTTGCACGTCACGCAGGGGTTGGGGGTGCGGCCGCGGGCGTATTCCTCGGCAAACGGACGCATCACAAGGGAGAAGAACTCGCGTCGACGGTCCAGCGCCACGTGCGGGATCCGAAGGCGGCGGCACACCTCGGCGGCGGCCGCGGCATCACCCTCGGCGCCCTCGCACAAAAGGAGGGTGCAGCCCACGGCCTCATGCCCCGCGCGGAGCACAAGCTCGGCCGCCACGGCGCTGTCAACACCGCCGCTCATTGCGACAAGAACGCGCATACCCTTCCCCCCTTTACTTTTCCTAATTAGAATTATAATTTCCCTCTTGAAGAAAGTCAAGTCCTATGGTATAATATGAAAGATTTATTCTCTGGAAGGTGTCTTTTTATGGAAACTAAGAAAAACGGCTTTGCCAGCGGCATCGGCTTTGTGCTTTCGGCCGCGGGCTCGGCGGTCGGCCTCGGCAATCTCTGGGGCTTCCCGTATAAAACGGCGGAGAACGGCGGTGCGGCCTTTGTGCTGATTTACATCGTTTGCGTGCTTCTCATCGGCGTTGTCACGATGCTCTGTGAGTTCCACATCGGCCGCCGTGCGGCGGCCAACCCCGTCACGGCGTACAAAAGGATCCACAAAAACGTCGGCTGGTTCGGTCTTATCGGCGTGGCGATCCCCGCCTTCATCATCTGCTATTACTCGGTGCTCGGCGGCTATACCGTCAAGTACACCC
>JAFVYX010000059.1 GCA_017500625.1 Clostridia bacterium
CTATAGTTGTCATTTTTACTAATCCACGCCAAAGCGTTTGCGATAGGCGCCGGGGGTCAAGCCCGTCTCGGTGCGAAAACAGCGGATGAAGTGATACACGCTACCATACCCGAGTGTCTCCGCCACCTCCGCCACGCGCATATCCGGGCCGAGCAAGAGCAGCTTGGCGCGCTCGATGCGTGCGCTCTGCAGATCCTTGGCAGGGGATATGCCGAAATATCCCTTATACAAGCGGTGAAAGCGCGAGGGGCTAAGCCCCACCCGTGCGGCCATATCCGCGACCGAAAGCGCCTGTCCGCCGCGCTGAATCTCGGCGCGAAGCTTGGCAAAGCGGCGGTAGAGATACGGGCTTTCTCGGGGCGCGGTCGAGCGTAAGGCTCCGCCGAGGTGGGCGAACAGCAGGCCAATGGATAAGGCACAGGCCTCCTCGGAAAAGGGGGCGCGCCCCACAAATTCAAGCTCCGCCCGTCCGACATCGCGAGAGATCACGCCGCCGTCATCGGGGTAAAACACCCGTCCGCATTCGATGCCGTAGCGCGCAAGATAGGGAGACAGATCTCCGCGGATATGAAACCAATCGTGCAAAAGATCACACCCCGCGGTGCGCAGACCGCGCGAGGAATGCGGCGCGGCCAGAATACAAGCCCCCGCCTCCACGCGGCACCAGGCACCATCCTGCCAAACCTCGGCAGGGGTGAGAAAATGCACAAATACATATTCATCACCCGTATCGCGGCAAAAGAGCGAAAAGCCCTCCTTTTCCACTCCTCCGGCGCAAATGCGCCGTAACACAAGTTTTTCCATCACAGCCCCCATCCGAATTCACGAGCGCTCTCATACAGAAAGTCCGGCTGCGCCTTATCATACAGCATATCGGGACAGGACGCTCGCAATTCTCGCCAAAGTGCTTCCGCCCCGTGTTCGATATAACAAATTCGACATTTGAGCGTTCCTATCTACCGGTTGACTTTCTTTTTCGATTATAACAGAAACAAGAGAAAATGTCAACTTTTTAGCAAACATTGCCATTTACTTTTTCTCTCTCCCGTGGTAGTATGAAGGGAGAAAACAAATATTCCCCCTGTGGGGCAGAAAGGAATGTACATTATGATCGATTTGAGAACCGAATATCCCCGTCCGCAAGCCGTCCGCGCCGACTATCTGTGTCTGAACGGCGAATGGGAATTTGAGATCGACAACGCGCTGGTCGGAGTAGAAAAGAAGTATTTTGAAAGAGCGCATTTGGAGGGCAAGATCACCGTTCCCTATTGCCCCGAGAGCGTATTGTCCGGTGTAGGAAATACCGATTTTATGTACGGCGTTTGGTACCGCCGCGACTTGGAGATCCCCGCCGAGTATGCGGGCCGCCGCATCCTTTTGCACTTTGGCGCGGTAGACCACGAGGCACACGTCTATGTCAACGGCCGTGAGGTCGGCTCCCATATGGGCGGCTACACCCCCTTCTCCTTTGACATCACCGACGCTCTGACCGATGGGGTCAACAGCCTGTGCGTATACGCGCGCGACGATGTGCGCTCCCGCAACCAGCCCGCCGGCAAGCAATGTCCGCGCCTTGACTCCTACGGCTGCTTCTACACCCGTACCACGGGCATTTGGCAAACGGTATGGCTGGAGCCTGTGTCCGAGGGCTACATCAGCACCTTCTTTACCGATACCAGCATCTCTGCCCCCTCGGTGACTCTGCGCGTGCGCACCGTCAACGCCATCGGACAGACGCTCACCGTCTCCACCTCCTACGAGGGCAAGCCCACCGGCTCCGCCGAGGTCAAGGTCTTCTCCCCCGTCACCACCGTCACCGTGCCGCTGTCCGAGACACATCTTTGGGAGATCGGCAACGGCCGCCTGTATGACGCGACCCTCTCGCTTTCGGGCGGTGATTCGGTGGCGGCCTACTTTGGTCTGCGCGAGGTCTCTTGGGACAAGAAGGGAATGTACATCAACGGCAAGATCTTCTTCGGCCGCTACATTCTCGACCAGTCCTTCTTCCCCGACGGCATCTACACCGCGCCCTCGGATGCTCGCCTGAAGCAGGACATCTTGGACTCTATGGCGCTGGGCTTTAACGGCGCGCGTATGCACGAAAAGGTGTTCGAGCCGCGTTATCTGTACCACGCCGACCGCCTTGGCTACCTTGTATGGGGCGAGTTTCCCAACTGGGTGCTGGACGTGACCGAGTACACCTCCTTGGACGCCTATATCAAGCCTTGGATCGAGTCCATGGAACGAGATTACAACCACCCCTCGCTCATCGGCTGGTGTCCCTTCAACGAGACCTGGGACCACGCCGGGCGTAAGCAGTGCGATGCCGTGCTCGCCGCCATCTATC
>JAFVYX010000060.1 GCA_017500625.1 Clostridia bacterium
ACGGTAAAAACGCTCAAACAGTCGGTCGTAATTGCCGGGTGCCATAGCGTCTACCGGATTGCAGCAGGTGAGCACCGCATGCTTTCCCTGCTTTTTCAGCGAAAACACGATCGTTCCGTCGTCGGAAGCGTATTTAATGGCGTTATCGGCAAGCAAGGAGACCAACTGGCGAATGGCACGTTCATCGCCGTGCAGCGTAATGTCGGGCTCGATGACCGTTTGCAGCTGCTTTCCTTTGAGGGCTGCCGGTGCATTAAAGGGCTCGAGGGCTTCGGCGACGGTGTCCGATAGCGAAAAATCGACGGCAGGGCCGGCGTGCTGCGTTTCACCGATACGGCACAACGTGGTTAGCGAATCGGTCAGCGAAGCGAGACGGCTCACCTGGTTTTTGATGCTGGCGGTCCATTCGTTCTCACCGTTTTCCAACTCCAAAACCTCAGCGTTGGCGTCGATGATCGTGAGCGGCGTTTTCAACTCGTGACTGGCGTCGGTGATAAATTGTGTCTGCCGTTCGTAGCTTTCGGCGATCGGACGGATCACACGGCGGGATAGCAGCAAAAGCAGAATAAAAATCGCCGCCAGGCTGATGAGGGAGAGGTACAAACTGGTGAGAAAGAACGAGGTCAGTGTGGACAGCTCCCGCCCACGATCCAGGAACAAAAGCAGTCTGCCGTTTTTGGTGTTCAGGACACGATATTTGTAAATATCCACATATCCGCTGTCGTCGCCGTCCTCCAACGCTCCTACGGCGTAGGAAAGAGCCTTTTCTTTGGTGACGGCGGCGATGTGGACCGTGTTGACACGAATCGGGGTGTTGTTCTCATCCAGCAGAACGGAGAAAAACCGTGTTTCAAACGGTGTTTCGGGTGAAAATCGATGTCCGTCGGGGCGGGGGCGAACCTCATTCATCGGTGGAAGGGTGCCTTCGTTTTCGGCAAGAAGGGATAGCACCTCGTCGGCACTATGATCCACACGGATCGCATTGCCGAGGTTGATGCTCAGCATCAAAATCAGCACGACGATCGTGACGGAAAGCATCGAGGCAAAAATAAATTTGCGACGCAGTTTTCGGATCATTCCGTCACCTCCAAGGTGTAACCGATGCCGCGAAACGCACGAATTCGCACGTTAGCCTCCAACGACGAGAGCTTTTTTCGCAGATACGACAGATATACCCATACCACGTTGATCTCGGCATCACTGTCAAATCCCCAAATACGCTCCATAAACTGCTCGGTGGTGATGCGAATGCCAGGGTGCAGCATCAGCATTTCCACGAGCGCGTTTTCCACGTTATGGCGGCCGCGGACACGGAGCGTTACCCGTCCGAGACACTCGCCCCGCTCGATGAGCGTGAATTCGGTGCTTTTTTCGCTGACGGCAAGCTCGGTAGCGCGAAGCTCGGCTCCCTCGGAGAAGCCGAAGGTGACGGTGGGAACACAAAGCTCGGCGGCGGCCTCGCGCGCCCCCTCGTCGTCACGGTTGATGACCGCTACGCGCACCGAGGGGAGTGAGAGATACCGAGCGAACGAGGCGACGGCGGCTGCGCGGCTCGGGAAATAATCGGGGTGATCCCACTCGGCATTGGTGAGCACCGCCACGGTGGGAGAAAAGGCGAGAAAGGCGTCGCCGTACTCGCACGCCTCAAAAACGAGAGCGCCGCCTCCCCCCTTTTTATAGCCGTCGAGCTGCCCGTGGAGTGGCGCTCCAACGGCCAGCGTAGGGCGGCGGCCGTCTGCCTCCAGGATCGCGCCGCACATAGCGGTGGTGGTGCTTTTTCCGTGCGTGCCCGCAATACCGATGCACTCGCAGTAGCTCCCCATCAGTCCGCCGAAAAGATCGGCACGGGAAACGAGGGGGATCGAGCGCGCCTCAGCGGCGCGCATTTCGGGGTGATCTTTCGGCACGGCCGTTGAATAAACCGCCAGATCGGCGTCGATAATAGGTCCAGAAGCGTCGGGCGGCGTCACGGGGATCCCCGCCAGCGAAAGCGCCATAGCCCCCTCGAGCGATGCGCTGTCCGAGCCCGTAACGGCGTACCCCTTGTCGGCAAGGAGGCGCGCAAGCACGCGCATTCCCGCCCCGCCGATGCCGATCATATGGATCCTGTGTGCCTCCGAAAGCCACTCGGCAAGCTTCCCTTCCCTTGCATAGCCCGTATTCTCCGTCGCCACGATACTGCCCTCCTCGTCACTGTTCTAAAAATTCACTCAAAATGCGCGCGCTCAATTAAAAATCGGTCACAAGTTCGGTGAAAAAAATTCATATTCGCGTCCTTCTTCGGTCACAATCCGAGAGTATAATGGAACTGTCAGAACATACACGCTTTATGAAGAAAGGAATCACAAATGCAGATCACAGACATCAAAATCCGTAAGTTTTTCGACGAGGGCCCTATGAAGGCCGTGGTCTCGGTCACCTTCGATGAGGCGCTGGCCGTGCACGACATCAAGGTCATCTATGCCCGAGACCGCTATTTTATCGTGATGCCCTCGCGAAAAAATCCCGACGGGACCTACCGCGACATCGTCCACCCGATCAACGCCGCCTTCCGCGCTGAGCTTGAGAACGCCGTGATCGACGCCTATAACGTTCAGCTCATCGCTTACCGCGAGAATGAGGCCATGGAGGAGGCCGAGCGCGCCGCCGCCGAGGCCTACCTCTGAGGATCTCCGCTATAAAAGGATATGCGCCACGCAGGATCTGCGTGACGCATATTTTTTATTTTTTTGAATAAAATGTAAGGTTTTGTTTTCTTTTTTGCCGCTTGGTGACGGAACGCCCTTGACAAACGGGCGGCGCTTTTGCTATACTATCGGCAGTAACTACGTGAGGTGACGGTATGAGGATCTGCATTTACGGCTCGGCAAGCGACGACATCGCGCCCGAGTATCTTCTGGCGGGCGAGGCGCTGGGAGAGGCGCTGGCACGGCGCGGCATCGGCCTTGTGTTCGGCGGTGGCGGTCGCGGCCTTATGGGGGCGGCGGCGCGTGGGGCGGCGAGAGTCGCAGGGGCCGAGATCCTTGGCGTTGCGCCCACCTTTTTTCCCGACGGGGCATTTTCCCCGCATTGCACCGACTTTATCCATACCGAGACGATGCGTGAGCGCAAGCAGAAGATGGAGGAGCTGTCCGACGCCTTTATCGTGACGCCCGGCGGCATTGGCACGATGGAGGAGTTCTTTGAGATCTACACCCTCCGCCACCTCGGGCGCACGGAAAAGCCGATCGCTCTTCTCAACACCCGCGGCTTTTTCGATCCGCTCCTTTCGCTTCTCTCCTCCATGCAGGACGAGGGCTTTTTGCCCCGCGGCGACTTAGATCTTCTCATTGTCGAGGAGGAGGCCTGCAACCTGCTCGACGCTCTCCTGAAATAAAAAAGCCCCAAAAGGGGCTTTTTGGCTTAATAGCGGCGGTGGATCCGCTCGATGAGCACACCGTCAAAGAGAAGCGTCATGGTGGCGCGGACGTTGCCCGGGTAAAAGCGCACGGTGATGCGGTGACCGCCGACCGTGGCGGTGAGGGTGTAGGCCAGCTCGAAAACGCCGCGCACCTCGGCATACACGCGGCCGTTGACCGAGAGCTCGGTAAGGCCATACGAGCGCGTGACGGTGATCGCCAGTCCCTCCCGCTCGGCACGGATCAGCGTGCGGCGGCGCGGCACGGCCTCCCGCAAGGGGTGACCTGAGTCATAGCAGTGACGAACTCAGCGGGAGCACCGGCGCGGCAGCCCAGAGTACCACCAGCAGGCAGGATGCAGGAAGAGAAGTCGATGTCAGCAGGCAGCTCAGCAGCCTTAGCATCGCCAGC
>JAFVYX010000061.1 GCA_017500625.1 Clostridia bacterium
CGAGCAGAAATCGTCAATCTCGACCCGAAGGCGTATTTCCATACGTCGAGAGGGAGAGAGCGGCGATAGCAAGCAAACTATATTAAATTGGCCGAAAAACCTTGGTTTTTCAACCTTAAATCGCTTCAATTTGCAAGAATGACAAAAGGAGATACACTGCCAAAGCAGCATATCTCCTTTTTGCTTGCGGTTATACCGAAATCCGAAGCCAGGGCGCACGGATTCCGAGCAGAAATCGTCAATCTCGACCCGAAGGCGTATTTCCATACGTCGAGAGGGAGAGAGCGGCGATAGCAAGCAAACTATATTAAATTGGCCGAAAAACCTTGGTTTTTCAACCTTAAATTACGAGAATGACAAAAGGAGATACACTGCCAAAGCAGCATATCTCCTTTTTGCTTGCGGTTATGCCGAAATCCGAAGCCCCTCTTACGGAGTGAGGCGGTTGGGCCCACGGAAGAGGAACATGGCCTCCTTGATGGCGGTGCCCGTCAGGAGCATGGTGAGGCGGTCAACGCCAAGGCCGAAGCCGCCGTGAGGCGGGCAGCCGTAGCGGAAGAACTCGGTGTAGAACTTGACGTCCTCGCCAAGGCCCTTTTCGGCGGCCTGGCGGCACAGCACGTCATAGCGGTGCTCACGCTGAGCGCCCGTGGTGATCTCCACGCCGCGCCAGATGAGGTCGTAGCCCATCGGCACGCCGCGCTCGTCACGCATATGATAGAAGGCGCGCTTTTCGGCGGCGTAATCGGTGATGAAGAGAAATTCATGTCCGAACATCTCCTGCGAGAGCTTGGCGGTCAGGTGCTCGGCATCGGTGGTGAGGTCGCCCTCCTCACCGACAGGGCACTCGTAGCCGTAGCGCGCCTTCAGCTCGGCGTAGACGTCAGAAAGCTTCATGCGCGGGAAGGGGAGCGTCGGCACGACGACGGGAATGCCGAAGGCGGCCTCGATCGCCTCGCCGTACTTCTCCTTGACCTCGGTGAGGGCGGCGGTGAGCATCTCCTCCTCAAGCTTCATCACGTCCTCGTGAGAATCGATGTAGCTGAACTCGAGGTCAAAGCCCGTGAACTCGGTGGTGTGCTTGTTGGTGAAGGACTTCTCGGCGCGGAAGACGGGGCCCGTCTCAAAGATGCGCTCAAAGCCCGAGGCCATCGCCATCTGCTTATAGAACTGGGGGCTCTGGGCAAGGTAGGCCTTGCGGTCGAAGTACTTCAGCTCAAAGACGTCGGCACCGCTCTCGGAGGCGGCACCGATGAGCTTCGGGGTATGGATCTCGGTGAAGTCGCGGTCACAGAGGAAGCGGCGCATCGCGTTCACAAAGCAGGACTGCACGCGGAACATGAGAAGGTTCTTCTCCGAGCGCAGGTCGATCCAGCGGTAATCGAGGCGGGTATCGATGTTGGCATCGGGGCCGATCGGAATGGCCTCGGAGAGCGAATCGATCTCCATCGTCTCGGGGAGCATTTCGCGGCCGCCGAGCTTGACGTACTCGTTCTCAACGACGGTGCCCGTGACGGTGACCACCGACTCCAGCATCAGCTTGTCGACCACAGCGGCAAGCTCGGGCGACTTCTCCTTTTCAATGGTGAGCTGGAGCTTGCCCGTGACGTCACGAATGACGAGAAACGCCATGGTGCGCTTGTTGCGAATGTTCTCAATAAAGCCGCGGACACGGCAGGGGGTACCCGCGACGATGTCCTTGATGTAGGTCCTGTTCATAGTCTATCCTCCGTTTGGATACGTAATTTCCTTACTTTTTCATTTTAGCCGTTTTTCAAGATAAAATCAAGGGGGTTTTGCTTTTTATTCGCTAAAATAGCGCCGGGCGGCCGCGACGACGAGCGCCGCGCCCTGCTCGGCCGTTTTTGCGGGGAGCGTGGCCCCTGCGGCAAGGCGGTGGCCGCCACCGCCAAAGGAGGCGCAAAGCGAGGCAACGTCGGCCGTGATGGCACGCATCGAAAGGCGGACGGTACCGTCCGTACGCTCGCGCACGAGGGCGGCGATCTCCACCCCGCGGCGCGAGCGGAGCGTATCGATCACGCCGTCGAAATCGGCATCGCGACAGCCAAGGCGCGAGAGCATCTCACGCGAGACGGCGAGTACCGAAAGACGACCGCCGTAATGACCGACGGCCTCGGTGATCGCCGCGGCCATCGCGCAGAGCTCGCCATCGGTGCGGACGTCAAAGAGGCGGCGCGAGATCTCGGCCCCATCGATGCCCGTGGCAAGGAGCGCGGCGGCGGCCACGTGGGCCGAGGCGGTGGCGTTGCCAAAGCGGAAGCCGCCCGTATCCGAGGCGATCGCGGCAAAGAGAGGCGCCGCCAGCTCGGGCGTGAGGGGGCGGGTGCCACCGTCCGAGAGAAGGTCGTAAAGCACCTCACCGACCGAGGAGGCCTCGGCGACCGTATAATAGGGCGAGAAGGGAGTGGCGAGGCCGTGGTGATCGATCGAAAGCACGGTCTCGGCCGCCTCAACGAGGGGGGCGGCGGTGCCCGTCTGCGCGAGCGAGGCCACGTCCACGCACAGGATCTCACGCGGGGCGCCCTCAAAGATCGGCACGCCCTCGGTAAGGAACGCAAGGCGCTCGGGGATCGGCTCGGCAAGGTAGAGCGAGGCCGCGATACCGCGCGAGCGAAGATAGCGCACGGCGGCCACCGCGCTCCCCACGGCGTCTCCGTCGGGTGAGCGATGCATCATCACGGCGGGCGAGCGGAGAGCGTCCAGCGCCGCCAGCACCTCGGTGCGGGAGAGCGGACGGACGTCAGTCATCGCTCTTCTCCCCCTCGGCGGGCGCGGGCGAGGTGCCCAGCTCCTCAAGGATACGGGCGATGCGCGCACCGTGGGCCATCGAGCCGTCGGCATAGAAGAGGAGCTCGGGCGTCTGGCGCAGGTTGATCGTCATGGCGAGATGGCGGCGGAGCATGCCCTGGGCGGCACGCAGGCCCTCGCCCGCGGCCTTGGCATCTCCGAGCGCCGAATAGTACACCCGCGCGACCTTCAGGTCGGGGGCAACCTCACAGCGGGTGATCGAAACGAAATTATCGAGGATCCTGGGATCGCGTGCGTCGCGCAGGCAGATCGCCAGCTCCTCGGCCACCGCATCGTTGATGCGGCCACGTCTGTAGCTTGGCATAAGCGTCTCCTTTTGGGAATGGTATCGTTCTTTGTTTTTCTTCTTCAGGTGAGGGCAACGGCGGTGACGTCGCAGGGGGAGGTGTCCCCCGTCAGGCGGCGGTAGGTGCGGAGAAAGGCCTCAGCGCCGTCGGTGACAAGAAAGCGGCATCTTCCCGCGCCGTCCGCGCTCAGCATGGGAGCCAGCGCCGCGGCGGCCTCCTCCCCGCAATTGACGAGGTGGGCCGCGGGAAAAAGACGGGCCACGTGGCAGGAGAGCCACGGAAAGTGGGTGCAGCCGAGCAGGATCGCCTCGGGGGCAAACTCAAGCAGCGGAGAGAGCGTGCGCTCGGCGGCCAAACGGGGAATGGGATCGTCGGGTGCGGTGAGCCCCGCCTCGGCCAGCGAGACGAAGAGGGGGCAGGCAAGCGAGCGCACCTCGGCCGTGGGGCAAAGCTCACGGAGGCGGCGCGCAAAGGTGCCGCTTCTGACCGTGGCCTCGGTGCCGAGAACGGCCAGGCGGCGACAGCCGAGCGCGGCGGCCGCACGGATCCCTGCCTCGGCCACGCCGTGCACGGGGACGGAATAGCGGTAGGCGATGCGCGGCAGGGCCACGGTGGACACCGTACCGCACGCCACAAGGATCGCCTCAGGCGAGGTTGCCGCCAGGTAGTCGAGCGCCTCGGTAGCGTAGCGGCAGACGGTGGCGGCGTCCCGTGGGCCGTAGGGCACGCGGGCCGTGTCGCCGAGATAGGTAACGTCCGCCGAGGGAAGGCGTTTTCTCAAGGACATCAGTGTCGAAATGCCGCCAACGCCGCTGTCGTAAATGCAAATCATACTTTACTTTACGGCGTTTTCCAGCAGGACGTTGACGAGTTCTGTCATACCAAGGCCCGCCGCCTGCCAGAGGCGCGGGAACATGCTGATGTCGGTAAAGCCAGGCATGGTATTGATCTCGTTGAGAAGAACGCGGCCGTCCTCCGTCACGAAGAAATCGACACGGGAGAGACCGCGGCAGCCAAGCAGGCGAAAGAGACGGCAGGCGTACTCCCTGACCTTATCGCGCTCGGCACGAGAGATCCTTGCAGGGATAAAGATACGCGAGGCGCGGCTCTCGTACTTGGCGACGTAATCGTAAAAGGGAGCGGCGGGCTCGATCTCACCGACAGAGGTGGCAAGGAGGGCGCCATCGCGCTCCAGGAGCGCCACCTCGACCTCGGCGCCGCGCAGGAATTCCTCGCAAAGGGCGCGGCCGCCGTAGGAAAAGGCGGCACGGAGGGCGGCGGGGGCCTCGGCCTCAGTGAGAACGCGCGAAGCGCCGACCGACGAGCCCTGCGTGGCGGGCTTGACGAAGTAGGGATAGCCAAAGCGCTCGCCAAGACGGGAAGGAAGGCAGGGATCGGCCAGATCGCTCTCGGTCACCACGCAAAAATCGGCGGTGGGGATCCCGTCGACGGTCGCCAGCTGCTTGGTCAGCACCTTATCCATACCGACCGCCCCTGCCGTGAGGGAGCAGCCAACGTAGGGGATCGACAAAAGCGCGAGGAGTGCCGCCACGCCGCCGCCCTCACCGAGACCGCCGTGAAGAAGCGGCAGCACCACGTCAGCGGCGATTGCCTCGCCGTCGGCCACCAGGGCGCGGCGGTGAGGGTCCATCGTGACGGGCTGTGCGCCCGCCTGCCAGGCGTCGGCCAGAATGGCCTCGGGGGCGGCGGACGTGCGGTACCAGCCGCCCTGACGGTCAATGCCAACGGGGATCGGCGTATGCTCCGTGGGAAACGCGCTGAGAACGGCGGCGGTACTGCGGAGCGAGATCTCGTATTCCTCGCTCGCCCCACCGAAAAGCAGGATAACCTTCATATACATCACCTCGCTTCAGTATATGAGACGAGGCGACGGAGGGTGACACGGTGGTGAGGCAACGGAGGCGTAGAAGGGGGGGCGTGCGCGCGATACGGCCGCCACGGGGGGCGGTGCGCGGAAGGGCGGGGCGGCTACTGCGGACGGAAAAGACCGCCGCGGAAGTTCTTGCCGTAATCGTAATAGGGGGCAAAGCTGAGCGCGTGGGTGGCGGCCAGATCGGCCATCGCGACCTCTTGGTCGTAGCCACACTCAAAGAGAAAGAAGCCGCCCTCACGAAGCAAGGAGGCGAAGGACATCAGTCGACGGTAGAACAGAAGACCGTCGTCTCCACCGTCGAGGGCAAGCGAGGGCTCATAGCCCAGCTCGGGGGCCAGGGCGGCGAGATCGGCCGTGGGAATATAGGGGGGATTGGAAAGAATGGCATCAAAGCGTCCCTCGGGACCGTCGGTCAGAAGGTCGGTGCGGTGCAGGGTGAGGCGGTCGGAAACGCCAAGGCGGCGAGCATTCTCCTCGGCAAAGCCGAGGGCGTCGGCCGAGACGTCCACCGCGAGGGCGGTGGTATCGGGGCGCTCAGCCAGCACCGAAACGGCGATCGCACCGCTGCCCGTGCAGAGGTCGGCAAAATGCGCGCCGCGAGGGAGATGACGGACCGCCAGCTCCACAAGGCGCTCGGTATCGGCGCGGGGAATGAGGCACCCACGGCCAACGGCGAGCTCGCCGCGGTAAAAGGGGGCTGTACCGAGGATATACGCCAGCGGCTCACGCGAGGCCCGTCGGGAAAGCAGAGGAGCGAGGACGGCATCGTCCGCCGTGGGATCGGCGCCCACGAGGTGGGCGGGGGAAAGGCCCGTGCAATGGCAGAAAATGAGGCGCGCCTCGGTATCGGCCTCCTCGATGCCGAAGGACGAGAGCGCAGCCCGCAGCTCAGACAGCTTCATTCGACGGTGGGAGCGTCCTCGGCCGTGGGGGTGGCGGGGGCGGCATCGGCGGGATCGTCCGCAGGTGCGGTCTCCTCAGCGGGGGCGGCGTCCTCGGCAGCCGCAGCCGCGGCGGCACGGTAGGCCTCGCGGTCGAGGTCGGGAAACTCCTCGGCAAGGGCATATTGCAGGGAGAGGAGCGCGACCTCAAGCTGAGCGTCGTCGGGCTCACGGGTGGTGATGCGCTGGACCCAGAGGCCGGGGGCGGCCAGAAGGCGCACCACAAAATTCTGGTGGCAGCCCGCATAACGAATGAACTCAAAGCCAACGCCGACCACCAGGGGCAGGAGCGCCAGACGGATCAGAACGTAAAGTATTGTTTTCAGTCCTGGAAAAATGGCGTTGACGCCGAAGCCGAGAAGCACGCCGAGCAGGATCATGACGAACATAAACGAGGTGCCGCAGCGGGGGTGAAAGCGCGAATACTTACGGGCCGCCTCGGGCGTCAGCGCGTCACCCGCCTCATAGCAGGCGATGCTCTTGTGCTCGGCGCCGTGATACTCGAAGGTGCGGCGGATCTCCTTCATCAGGGAGACAAGGAGAAGGTAAGCGAGGAAGATAAGGATCTTGAAGCCCCCCTCCACAGCGCTCTTCCAGTGGCCAAGCTCAATGCCACAGAGCGCCTCGATGCCGCCGGCCAGATAGCGCGGCAGGGCGAGAAAAAGGGCGAGCGAAAGGACCACGCCGAGAATCCCCGCCACCAGCATCAGAACGTCAAAGAAGCGAACGCCGAGATGCTTTTTGAAGGACTTTTCAAATTTCGTCTCCTCCTCGGCCTCGCCCATGACCTCCGCCGAGATCGCCAGGCAGGAATAGCTGAGCACCAACGACTCGATAAAGGACACGATGCCGCGCAGGATCGGCAGGTTCCAGAATTTATGCTTTGAGCGCAGTGAGGTAAAGCGCTTTTCCCGCACGACGAGCGTGCCGTCCTCACGGCGGCAGGCAATGGCGCAAAGATCGGCGGCGCGCATCATCACGCCCTCGAGCATCGCGCCGCCACCCACCTTACCGAGGCGGGGATTGCATTCGGCTTGCTTTTTCACGGCAGTTCTCCTTTTTTGTAATATACTATCATAATATTTTACCACAAAACAAAGAAAAAGAAAAGAGGGTTTTTGAATGTTTCGTAAAATTCAAGAAAACGCAATGAAAAATGCAAGAAAAATCCTTGTGCTTTTTCCGGGGCGATGCTACAATGAAAAAAACGGGGTTTCCCCGGGGAGGTACTATGACTTACACCTACAATTTCGACGAGATCCGCGAGCGTAAAAACACCGCCAAATGGGCACGGGCACGCGCGATCGGCGCGATCGGCATGGGCATTGCCGATATGGACTTCCGCCTGGCACCCGAGATCGTGGAGGCCATCAAGGAGCGCGCCGAGTGCGGCGAGTTCGGCTATACGGCTATGGAAACGCCCGATTACGAGGCCGTCCTTGATTGGCTGACCTACCGAGGTGCCGCCCCCGTACCGAGGGCTCACCTCGTGGGAACGCCGGGCGTTCTGTACGCGGCGAGAAACGGCATGTATACCGTGACGTCTCCCGGCGACAAGGTCATCGTGCAGACGCCTCTGCACACCCCCTCGATCGCCACGGCGGCGATGCAAGGGCGAATCCCTCTCGTCAATCGTCTTGTCTACCGTGACGGGCGCTACGAGATCGATTTCAACGACCTCGAGGACCGCTTCCGCGAGGGAGCGCGCGTTTTGATGATGTGTGCGCCGAACAACCCGACGGGGCGCGTCTGGACGCGGGAGGAGTTAGAGAGCATCGCCACGCTCGTCAATCGATACGATGCCTACGTGGTGTGTGACGAGATCCACCGCGACATCATCTGGGGCGACCACCGCCACCTCTCCCCCACCGCCGTGCCCTCGCTGGCCGAGCGGTCGATTGCCGTGTTCTCCACCTCCAAAACCTTCAATATGGGCGGCTTTCACGTGGGGAGCGCCATTATCCCGAACGAGGAGCTGCGCACTCGCTTCGTCAAGCAGTTCTATTCGATCGGACACGCCTGCGTCCGCCCCTCGTCGCTCGATCTTGCGGCGCAGACGGCGGCCTATACCAAGGGGCGCGCGTGGTACGAGCAGATGATGGCCTACGTTGACGAAAACTTCACGGTCGCGCTCGAGCATCTTGACGGCCTGCCGATCCGCGCTACCCACCCCGAGGGTACCTTCCTGCTTTGGGTGGACATCTCGGAGCTTGGCCTCTACACGCAGGAGCTGCGCGAGGTGATGAGCGAAAAGTGGCGCGTCCTTGGTGACGTCGGCCTTCTCTACGATACCGCCGAGTACCAGAACAAGAACGAGCTTGAGCATCACGTGCGCCTCAATCTCGCCACGCCGAGAGCGAACGTCATCGAGGCCTTTGACCGCATTCGCCGCTATTTCAAGAGCTGATCGGGCTTCCCCTTTGCACATAAAAAACCGCCGATGCGTCGGCGGTTTTTCTTTGCTTTGCTTTATTTGGTAGGGTACTTTCCCGCGGCGGTCATCTCGGCGATCGCGCGGCGGACCCCCTCGGCGTCCTCACGGTAGGTGACACCGTACCAGCGCTCGGGCGTGCGGAGAACGCGGTAGCGCGCTCCCCTCTCGCGGATCTCGCGATCGACGACGGCGGGCAGGTAGAACTCGCTCTTCATAGGATCGGGCATTGCGGTGAGGAACTCGGCAAAGCCGCGCTCAAGAGTCTCCATAATGGCGGGCGAGAAGCCCCAAAGATTCATCGAGACCACGGTGTCGAGTGGCAGGCCGCTGTTCTTATCGAGGGCCGTATGCTCGACCACGCTCTCAAGGTAGCCGTCACGGATCGTGCAGACACCGCGGCTGACGGTGCCGCTTTCGGTGAGCGTCTTGCCGAGCTCAAAGCCGACCATACACTCGGGGGCATCGCTGACGAGGCACTCGTGAATGAGGCGGTAGGACTCGGCGCCGTAATAATCGTCGGCATTGATGACGGCAAAGGGCGTGTCGATCACGCGACGGGCCGACAGCACGGCGTGCCCCGTGCCCCAGGGCTTCAGGCGCCCCTCGGGCAGGGCAAAGCCCCCTGGAAGATCGTGGGGATTCTGGAAGACGTATCGGACGTCCACAAGTCGCTCGATGCGCTTCCCCGCGACCTCGCGGAAATCGGCCTCGTTCTCCTTTTTGATGATAAGGACCACCTGATCGAAGCCCGCGCGGACGGCATCATACACCGAATAATCGATGATGACCTGCCCCTCGGGGCCAAGAGGGGCCATCTGCTTCAGACCGCCAAAGCGGCTTCCCATTCCCGCCGCCATAATGGCGAGGGCTGTTTTCTTGCTCATGTGAATATCTCCCTCTGTTGATTTTTTTGGGGTGAGCAGCATTTCTGCCATTAGTATACCACAAAGGTCGGCACAATGCAAGGGGGGCTTACCCTACCTTTTTCCATCTGTGAAAAGCGCGTGAAAGCTCTTGACAATGGTAGAGTATTTTGTTATAATGTAATAGGTCATAGGGAGCTATGCCTTTTTTCGGCATTTCCCGCCTCATCAACCTTATGAAAGGAACTCTCACCCATGAAAAAAGCAATCCGCCTCATCGCGCTTCTGCTTCTTCTCTGCATGCTGCCCCTCGGGCTCCTGGCTTGCGGCGGAGATGACGATGACGATGACACCACCAAGTCGAACGTTGACCTCTCGAAGGTCGATCCCAAATGGGAGGGCGTTGACTTCTCCGACGTGACGCTTTACATCGCGATGAACAAGGACGTCAACCAGTCGGTCAAGGACGCCGGTGCCGGCAACGCGCTGGGCTATCTCAAGGGGCCCGACGACAAGGGCATGCTCTCGCGCAGCGACTACAAGGCCGCCTACGAGCGCCACGAGCTGGTCTGCAACGTTCTCGGTCTTAAGCAGGGCAAGAACCTCGTTTATACCGACATCGCCTGGAACGGCGGTCCCGATGAGACGCTGGTCGTCATTCAGGACTTCAACGCCGCCAACATGACCAACACCCCGAACGTCATCATTCACCAGAACTACGGTATCGTCCGCGGCGGTATCCTCGGCGAGTTCTACAACGCCCTCGACAAGGAGGAGGAGAACTACTTCGACTTCTCGACGAGCGGCTGGTACCTCGATATGATGAAGGAGAACACCCTCGACGACGAGAAGATCTACATGCTGATGGGTGACTACTTCATCGACCAGTTCCGCTTTGCCTACGGTGTGCTTGTCAACACCGCCATGATCGAGGACATCATGAAGTATGACGGCGGTATGGAGGGCCTCTACCAGATGGTCGAGGACGGCGAGTGGACCTACGACGAGCTGATGAACATTGCCTCGCTCGGCTACAAGTCGAGCGACACGGGCGCCGAGCTTGTCATGGGCGTCATCGGCCACGGCTCCTGGACGGCCCGCACCTTCTTTGCCTCATCGGGCCTTGACGTCTTCACGAAGAATCAGACGACGGGCCAGGTGGAATACGTTTCCGATATCGGTCCGATCCACGACTGGTTGGACCGCATGATCACCATGCAGGCCCAGGATCACTTTGATCATAGCTGGATCGCTAACCCGAAAAACACCAACAGAGACACCCCCACCAAGACGTTCATCAACGGTGGTGCCGTGTTTGCCGTCAGCCAACACGTCCTCTCCTTTGAGGGTGCCAACATTCAGAATATGACCGATCCCGCCTCGATCCTTCCGACGCCGAAGTACGTGCCCGAGAACGGCGTGAACGACTTTAACACCAACTACAAGGCGCTGACCTCCGACCACGCCGGCTCAGGTGGTATCCTGATCTCCTCGGATCCCGGACAGTTCACGGCGGCCTCGGCCTTCATTCAGCTGATGACCGAGGAAAGCGAGGAATTCTTTGTACAGTACTACGACGTTGGTCTTAAGCACCGCGAGAATGCGGCGGGCGTTGGCCACATCAAGATGCTCGACTACATTCACAACGGCATCTGCTCCCCCATGTCCTTCCTCTACGACAACTACTGTGCCAGGTCCTGCGGCGATGCCGACGTCAGGGTCCACAGTGACATGTTCCAGGAGATGATCACGGCAGGCACGAATACCTTCCAGTCGTCTTGGAATGCGCAGTTCCGCGTCAGAAACAACCGCTGGACCGCCATCAACGCGAACTTCGGTACCTCGGGCGCAGCAGGCGCTCAATAAGATCCCACATACGAAAAAAAAGAGAAGCTTCGGCTTCTCTTTTTTCTTGCCCGTTCGCGGTTTTCTCTTGACTTTTTTCCTTATTAATAGTATAGTAGAGGTAGTGCATGGCACAAAAGAAAACGGAGGAGCTTTCTTATGGAAATGAATAAAAACCCCCAACAGATCCACCACGCAGCACTCAAGGCGCTCACCCCTGCAATGCGCTATGACGGCAGCCGTCCGCTTGCCGATTGGCAGAAGGAGGCGCGCGCCCACCTTGCTTCCCTGATGGGGCTGGACCGCATCACCCCCGCCGCCGACGACCTCTTTACCATTGAGGAAACGGCTGAGTTTGATACCTTTACCGATTACCGCATTGCCTTTCAGAGCGAGGACGGCTACTTTGTTGCCTGCAACCTCTGGGTGCCGAAGGGCAAAGAGGGAAAGATCCCGATGGTGATCTGCCTGCAGGGGCATTCCAAGGGCCGTCACATCTCTCTCGGCCGTCCGATCTACCCCGGTGATGAGGCCACCATCGCAGGCGGCGACCGCGACTTTGCCGTCCAGATCGTCCGCGAGGGCTACTGCGCCCTGGCCATTGAGCAGCGTGGCTTTGGCGAATGCGGCGGCACCGAGAAGGGCCCCGCCTGCATCGTTCCCACGATGTCGGCGCTCCTTTACGGCCGTACCACGATCGCCGAGCGTGTGTTTGACATCAGCCGCGCTATTGACGTGATCACCAAGAACTTCCCCGTTGTCGATGCCGATAAGATCGCCTGCATGGGCAACTCGGGCGGCGGCACCGCCACGATCTACGCGGCGGCTATGGAAGAGCGCATCAAGGTAGCGATGCCCTCCTGCGCGCTTTGCACCTACAAGGATTCGATCGGTGCGATGCATCATTGCACCTGCAACTTTATCCCCAACATCGCCCTTGACTTCGATATGGGCGACCTCTGCGGCCTGATCGCGCCCCGTAAGCTGATCGCCGTCAGCGGCGCGACCGACGGCATCTTCCCGCACGACGGCGTTGCCGAATCGATCGACGTGGCCGGCATTTACTATAAGGCCGCAGGCGCGCCCGACAGCTACACGTGGATCGAGGGTCCCGAGGGTCACCGCTTCTACGCGGAGCCGTCCTGGCCCGTCTTCCACAAGTTCTTCGACTGATAAGCAAAAAAGAGAGCAGCAAAGCTGCTCTCTTTTTTTGCGGTAAGGGAATTTTTGCGGAGATTTCTTCACGGCCCGCAGGCGTACAAAGGTACGCCAAGGGGAGCGAGGGGGAGATTTATGCCGAAATTCGCCGCCAAGGGCGTGGGGATTTTGTGGAGAAATTGCCGATCGCGAGCAGAAGGCGTGCGAGGGCACGTCAATGCGAGTGAGCGGCGATTTATGCCAAAATTCGCCGCCGGGATAGCGTGGGAATTCCGTGGAGAAATTTGCTTTCGCGCCCCGCAGGCGTACAAAGGTACGTCAAGGGAAGCGAAGGAAAATTTATGCCGGAATTCGCCGCTATCACAGGTAGTTCTCGAGGTTGCTGCGTAATACCAGTTCTGTGCGAACCGTGGTGTGCCCGCCTTCCAGGCGCGTGGTGAGGTAATCACCGAGGGCGAGCAGGGCGCGCTCGACCTGGCGCTCGGGTGAGGTATACAGCAGGGCGGCAACGCTTCCTGTGCGGAGAGCTTCGGTAGCGGTGGCGGTAAAGTCGAGGCCGATGACGGTGGGCTTGTTCTTCACGTCGGCAAGAGCGGCGCTGACCGTACCGACGAGGGGGGCGGTGACAAAGAGGCCCTCTATGCGGCGGTTGGTCGCCAAGAGGCGGCGCACCTCGGTGCGGACCGAGGCGGTGCCGTCACCGCATTCGGCAATGGCGGCGAGGCGGATCCCGAGGCGCGAGGAGAGCTCGCGGAAGCCACGCACGGCCTCCTCCTCCGAGTACGCCGTGCGGCGTGCCGAGAGAATGGCCACGGGGGCTCCGCCTGTGGCAAAGGCCAGAAACTGAGCCGCGAGACGGCCGCCGATGCGGTAGTCGGCCGTGACCTCAGCGATCGGGTGGACGCCGTGGGCACGTGAGCCGACCGTAACGAGCGGAAGCCCCTCGGGAAGTGAGAGACGGCCAAGAAGCGACGTGGCGGCCAGAATGCCGTCAAGTCCCTCGGCAGGGGCGGAGGGATCCAACTCCTTGAGGGTGATGCCGTACGAGGAGAGCGCAGGACGCGCGGCGGCGATGCCGACGCGGTAGCGCGCCAGAAGCTCAACGGGGAATGTGGGGAGATAGATGCCGACGGTACGGCGTCCCGATGCCAGAGCGCGGGCCGCCTGGCTGCCTACATAGCCCAGCTCCTTGGCCTTTTCTTCAATTCTCGCAATCGTTTCCTCGGCGATCCGCTCGCTTTTCCGCAGGGCCTTGGACACGGTGCTGATGCTGACGCCGCAGGCCTCGGCCAGCTCCTTGATGGTAACACCCGACATACGGTCTCCCCCTTTCGTTTTCTATATTCAGTATATCACAGCGCCTTTGCGGTGTCAAGGGCAGAGACCGCGCAAAAAGCCCCCCTGCCGAAGCAAGGGGGCTTTGATTTTTTGAAAATTACTGGACGCGACGGACGTAATCGTGATTGTCAAGAAGCTGAATGTCCTTGCCGTCCTTAGCAAAGGAATCCAGGATCTCGGAGAAGAACGCCAGCACGTCATCGATCTTGGCGCCGCTGTTGTGCCACAGGTAGATGTTGCCGGCCACGGTAGAGATACCGTAGTAGCCGTTGCCGTAAACGTTATCCGCAACACCGAGGAACACAAGCCCCTCCGTATATTTCGCGGACTCCGAGCTGAGGATCGTCTGCATACGGACAGCGGTCTTTTCGGCAAGCATCTCCTGGAAGGCGTTAAGCGCCGCAGGATCACCCGTGCTGACCAGCTTGTAATCGAAGAGACCCTTGCCGCCAACGAGAGCGGACACGTAGGCGACCTCCTCCTCGACGCTGTTGAGAACTCTCTGAATGTTCGGATACACGATGCCGTAATTGTCACGGGCGTACTCAGAGAGGGTGAAGAGCGACATCTCGTCACCCGAGCGGCGACCGTTCATCGTGGTGGTCTCCTCAAAGAACACCGTGGTCTCGCCCGCCTCATCGGTAACGATCACGTAGCCGAGATAGAAGAAGGCGCGCTCGTCAAAGTCGGGCTCATCGTCGGGGATCAGAGTATCGACCGTGTAGTAGGCGATGTCACCGTCAATGACGGCGCCGGTCTCCTCACCGGTCCAATAGCCCTTGGCCATGGTGATGTCGCCACCCTCCTCAAGCGTGATCTCACCGCTCGAAGAGATGACCGCGCGGAGATCGTCAAGGTCGGCGTCGTCGGCGCAGGCCGTCAGAACACCCGTCTTGACCTTGATGCCACGGGCCTCCAGCTCCGCCACCGTCACAAGGTTGGTCGAGAAGAGAGCGCGAAGTCCAAGAGCGCCCGTCAGACGGACCTGCCAGCCCTCAAAGGCGATGGCACTGTGGCCGAGAGCCGCGGCGTAATGAGCGGACAGCTCCTCGGCGATCGCATCGGCAAGCTGCTTCTGGAGAACGGGAATAAGGTACGAGGCCGTGGGATCAACGTCGGCAAACGCGGCGAAGACGCGCTCACGGCTGACCTGAGAGAGGGGATAGAGGGCCGTGGTATCAAGAGCGAAGGCGCGGCAGACCTCAACGAAGTGCTTGGCGGCATCGCTGTTCGAGCCGAAGTCATACGCCATCGCGCTGACCTGCTCCTCGTACGCCTCAATGGCGGCGGCGCGGTTACCACCGACCTCGTAAGCGGCGAAGGCGGTGTGAAGCGTCTTGCGCTGGGCATCGGAAAGGAGCATGTACTTGGAGAGATCAAAGCCCGCATAGCCGGCAAGGTCGGCGAAGTGGTTCTGATCAAGCTCCTCCTGCGTCAGAACGCAGGCATACGCACGGACCGCGAAGAAGGTGGGATCCGAGCCGTTACCGACCCAACCGATATCGCCGGGGGTGTAGGGGATACCGGCAACCTCAGCCGTTCTCTGACCGTTGATGTGAACGCCGATGGTCTGCATACCCGCGTAGGAGATCTTCGGGCTGGCACCCTCGGTGCCCTGCTCGACCTCTCTCGGGGGGTTGACGAGGTAGGGGCCCTTCACGGTGGTGGCCACCTTACCGTTGCCGGTATAGGCCTCGCGAGTACCCGCCGCGTTCTCATACATAATGGGGGTCTCGTCAACCGAGCCGTTCACAACGGCATAGAAGGCGAGGTACTGAGTTCCCTCCTCGGTAACCGTGATATACTCGGGCTTTCCACTCTCATTCTCGGTAAAGACAACGACCGTGCCGTACTCCTTCGAGGTGCAGGTGTAGTACCACTCACCGTCGATCTCCTGACGCGAGATGTAATCGTTGCCCGAGGTACGGACGAGCTTGGTGATCTCGGTACGGGGGAAGGAGTACAGAGTGTTGCCGTTCGCATCGGTTCTGTATTCCTTAATGTAGTAGTGGCCGGTATCATTGCCGACGGTTCTGTCGATCGTGATGGCCAGGTTGAAGGAGTTGGTGTACTTGACGTAGCTGTTGCTGGGAGAAGCGTTCAGAAGAGCGCCCTCCTTCTGCGAGACGTCACCGCCGTAGCCATAGTAGCTGATCGAGCTCACCTTGACCTGCGAGGCGTTGGCCGAGGTGTAGAGACGGAAGGCATCGAGCTGGAAGTTCGGCGAGCCCGTGCCCTGGATCGCCATAACGAACTCATAGGTCAGAGAGCCCTGGCTGTTCGGCGTATGAAGCTTCAGAACGTTGTTCTTACCGCAGATGAGGCGGCCGTCACCGTAGGTACGGATATTGGTATGGCCCCAGTTGGCATCGGGAATGTCACCAAAGGTGAAGTTGAAGTCGTCCGAATCGCGGAAGACGTAGGTATCACGGAAGTGCTGCTCCCCCGACTCTTGCTTCACACGCTTCTTGAGGGGGTTCCAGGTGGAGCTGGTGCCCTCCTTCCAGTGGCGAAGGTTGTAGGTCTCCTCGGGGTAGGACCAATCCATATAAAGATTACCGTCGCTGGGTCTTGCGGCGAAAAGGTCGACCCACGTGACGAGCTGATCCTGCTTAACGTAGATGTCCTTGTAGCTGATGACCTCCTGCGGCAGGTAAGGACCGTACTGGGCCTTGAGAATGGCGTTGATGGTGTTATCCACAGCGCCCTGCACCATGGCACGGTTGGTCTTCTGCGCCGTGGGAAGAGCGTTAACGACCTCATAGACCTGAGCGCGGAGCCCGTTGTTCAGAACGAGGATACCCGAGATATCGAGCGAGAGGGCCATGGCGACCTCATGGAAGGCGGCGCAGGCCTCGCTATCGTCACCGACGAGAAGCTCGCCGTAAACGACCTCGTTGATGATGCCAACGTACTTCTCCTCGATCTCGGCGCGGACGGCGGCGTCACCGCCGATCTCGTAGGAAGCAAACTCCGCGGCGATGTCGGCCTTGACCACATCGTCCAGCTTCGTGTATACCAGAGGATCGATCTTGTACCACTTCAAAAGGTCGGCAAAGTGGTTCTGCGCACGCTCGGCATCGGTGAGGTGACGGCTGTAAACGCGGATCGAGTAGATGCGCTGGTTGGCAGCCGACGAGAAGCCGAGGATCGAGGCGACGTTATCGGGAGTCGTATCCTTCGCCGTGCCGGCCGCCACCTTCTCCTCGTTGTCAACCACCAGGCGAGAGGTCACGATCGAGCTTGAGCCGTCACGGGTACGGTTCAGGAACAGAGCGAACTTGTGAGGCGTGTACTCGTCTCCGGCCAGCGTAAAGTCGTCAAAATTGCGCGAGCCCGTGCCGTTGTAGGAGCGGAAGCTCGTGTAAACACCGGCCGCCGACTTAACAAGCGAGACGTCTCCGAAAATGAAGTAACTGGCGTGCTCCTGCTCAGGCGCTGTCGGATACACACCGTCACCGCTTGTCATCGTGATCTCCACCGTGACGTCGCCGTCCTTGGCGCTCGGAGCGGAGTAGGTAAGGTAGGACTGGCCGTGGTGGTAATCCATCTGCAGGTAGCCGGGGCCGAACTTGAAGGGGATCCTCTGAGCGGCACCGTCCTGGTCGTGATAGTCAAGAGCCGAAACGACCGGCATGTTAATGTACAGCTCACTACTGCCAAAGGTGCGGAAGCCGAGAAGCACCGAGGCGGCCTGCGACCTGTAGGCGTTGACGTCCTTCTGGTAGGTGGCGTCCAGCATCGGGTTCCTGGCTACAAAGTAATCGTAGCCCGCGGGCTTCATCGCCGCATCGAGCGCGGCCAGGGCGGCCTTCGCCTCGGCCTCGGTCGCGTAGACGACCTGCCCACCGTCGGGAACTCTCTGGTTCACCCAGCTTTCGGTGGATGCCGAATAGGACTGCGTGAAGCCCTCATAGGTACCGTTGTAGGTGTGGCTTCTGCGAACAACGATCCAACCGCCGGTGCCACTCAGGCGGCTATCCGCCGTGGCGTACTTATCGGAAAAGATCGGCGCCACGGGAAGCGTGGCGGATCCCCCCCAGTAGCTGTTGAGGCGGAAGAAATCGTACATCGAGACAAGGCCGCTCTGCACGTAGAGGGCGGTATAGTCCTCCTCGGTCAGCACGACCTCCTCCTCGGCAGCCGAGACCGACAGCACCGCGAGAGGCAGAGCCGTGACGATCATCACCGCCAGAAGAAGCATTGAGAGAATGCGCTTTTTCATAAGGGTTCTCCTTTGTGAAAAGTGGTTTATAACTTCATTTGGGCATAGGTCGCCCATTAAGTAATTTATTGTAACATATTTTTATGTGTTTTGTCAATAGCCGCAAGCTCCGAAAGAGCCGATTTCCGAGGGGTTTTCGCCTCTTTGAGAGTACAAAAATCGAGGGCTTTTTTGTGGGTTTTCCACAAATGGGGGAAAAGAACGGCGTTTCCTGCGCCAAAGCAAGCAAAAGCGGAGCGCCGAGGGCGCTCCGCCTTGATCATGATGATATCAGTTCTTCTGCAGTGCTTGTGCGCCGATCTCTCCGGCGGCGCGCAGGGATAGCTTGGTGATCGCGGGGCCGACCAGCTCATAAATAAGAGTGGCACAGAGGATCACAGTGCTGATCTCTGCGGCGTATTCGGGCACGGCGACAGCGGCGGCCTTCGAAAGGCCGATCGCCACGCCCGCCTGCGGCACGAGAGCAAAGCCGAGGTATTTCTTGACCTTGGCATCGGTGTGGCTCATCACGGCCCCCAGCGAGGCACAGCCCACCTTACCGATCACGCGGAAGAGGACGTACACCGCACCGACGATGCCCACGGTCGGCAGGAGCTTCAGCTTAAGGTCGGCACCCGAGGCGACGAAGAAAAGAATAAATATCGGCGGCGTTACCCCGTCGCAAAGCTCCATCAGATGCCCGACGTCCGAGGAGAGGTTGGCAACGACGGCCCCCATCGCCATACAAAGCAAAAGGTTCGAAACGCCCGTGATCTCGGCGATGCCAAGTCCTGCAAAGACAAAGGCGAAGATCAGTGCCAGACGGTTACCGCTCTTTTTGAAAAAGCGCAGGGGAATCAGGAACAGAACACCAAGCAGAGCGCCGATGAGAAGCGCGCCGAAGATCTCCCAAAGGGGAAGAAGAATGTCACGCACCGTGAGAGCCGTGCCGCCCCCAAGCACACGCGCCAGCGTCGCGCAGAGGGAAAAGAGGATAAGTGCCGTGGCATCGTCGATCGCCACGACCGAAAGAAGCGTTTCGGTCACGGGGCCCTTGGCACGGTACTGCTTGATGACCATAATGGTGGCGGCAGGCGCCGTGGCCGCCGCGATCGAAGCGAGGGCCAGCGAGAAGGGGAGGGGCTGTCCGAAGGCCAGGAGCGCGAGAAACACCGCCAGCACGGCGCCGAGCGACTCCATACAGGCAATAACGATGGGGGCGGCGCCGACACGGCGGAAGTAGGAGAGCTTGAATTCGTTACCGATCGAGAAGGCGATGAAGCCGAGCGAGACCTCGGAGATCACCGAGATGGAGTCCACGAAATCCTCGGAAAGGAATCCAAAGACCGAGGGGCCGATAAGAAGGCCCGCCACAAGGTAGCCCGTAACGTTCGGAAGCTTTGCCAGCTTCGCAAGACGCCCGAAAAGCATACCCGACGCGATCATGACAGCCAGATCAAAGAGAAGGTTTTGCATGGTCAGTGTTCGAAGCCCTCCGCATAGGTCACAGGAACGGCAAAGAGAACACCCGTCTCGGGCTTGTTAAGACCACCCGTGACGTCACGCGCGATCTCGGCCACCAGCTCCACCTTGTCGTCGGCTACAACGGTAAAGATAACTTTACTTTCCTTGCGAGCGGGGTTCAAAAGACGGTGTAATGAGCCGAGAAAATGATGCTCATTGTGCTCAATCAGCTCCTGCTCCATGCCCTTGCTGTCGCAGAAGGTGGCTCCAAGCCCCTCGTCATGAAGGCGGCCAAGGAGCGTGTCGAGAAGCTCGACCTTGTGAAGAACGATGTAAACGAGCTGCATAAATATCCTCCTTTACGCCCACGCCGTGGTGGACGGTTTTCACTTTTGGAATGAGGGCGGTGATCTCAAGAAAGTCGGGCGGTCAAGCGACGCTCGAGGGAACGCCCCGCGCAAGGATCCTCCGTGACGCAGGGGTCCGTAGGAGGCCCTCCGTTTTCCTATTGTAGCACTAACGCGCGCGCGTTGCAATAGCCACCGCGAAAAAAAGCAAAAAAGCACGCCGTTTTCGCAAAAAAGATCTGCCGCGGTGATAGCGAGGAAATTCGGAGCAGACATTGCCGATCGTCACCCGAAGGCGTACGAAGGGTACGTCGAGCGGTGACGAGCGGCAAAGCAAAAAAGAGCAACCGAGGTTGCTCTTTTTTGCGGTTTATGCCCGAATTTACCGCTATCAGAATTTGAAGTAGTCCTTTGCGTTCTCATAGCAGACCCCACGGACGATGCGCTCCAGCATCTTGCGATCGTCGGGGTATTCGCCGTTATCGACCCAGGTGCCGATGAGGTTGCAGAAGATGCGACGGAAATACTCGTGACGGGGGTAGGAGACGAAGCTGCGGCTATCGGTCAGCATACCGACAAAGCGCGAAAGGTTGCCAAGATTGGCAAGCGCCTGCATCTGGCCCTCCATGCCGTCACGCTGATCGTTGAACCACCAGCCCGAGCCAAACTGGATCTTCCCTGCCGTCGGGGCGCTCTGGAAGCAGCCCATAATGGTGCCGAGGACGTAGTTGTCCTTCGGGTTGAGAGTGTAAAGAATGGTCTTCGGCAGGCAATCGTCCACCGCGAGGGTATCAAGGAAGCCCGCGAGGTCAGCCGCGATCTCACGGTCGTTGACCGAATCAAAGCCCGTGTCGGCGCCGAGGAGACGGTACATCTTGGTGTTGTTGTTGCGGAGAGCGCCGATATGGAGCTGCATCGTCCAGTCAAGCTTGACGTACTCCGAGGCGCAGAATTTGAGGACGGCGGTGCGGAAGATGTCGGTCTCACGCTCGGTGAGCTCTCCGCCGTTCACTCGCTTTTCAAAGACGGCGGCGGCATCGCCCACGGTGCAGGGCGCGGCCTCAAGGGCGTGGTCGGAGAGGCGGCAGCCGTGAGCGTGGAAGAACACAATGCGGTCGCCGAGCCAGGCGATGAGCTCATCGTAGGTCTTGACACCGATCTTTTCGATGTAGGGCAGGAAGGTCTCCTTGCCGATCTCGACCGCCTTGTCGGGACGGAAGGTGGGAAGCACCTTGGTCGAGAAGCCGACCAGCGCCTCATGGTACTCGAGGGTATCGGCGGGATCGTCGGTCGTGCAGATCGTCTCAACGTTCGAGCGCGTGATGAGCGACTGAGCGCGGAAGGCATCGCTCGTCAGGGCGGCGTTACAGACCTTCCAGATCTCCTCGCAGTTGTCCTCGGTGAGGGGCTCGGAGATGCCGAAATAGCGCAGAAGCTCAAGGTGAGTCCAATGGTAGAGGGGGTTGCCGATGAGCAGGGGAAGCGTGGCGCTCCACTTCTTCCACTTCTCAAGGCCGTCCGCCGCACCCGTGATGTACTCCTCGGGTACGCCGTTGGTGCGCATCTGACGCCACTTGTAGTGGTCGCCGCCAAGGAAAAGATCGTAGGTGTCACGGAACTGGTAGTTGTCCGCGATCATCTTGGGCTGCAGGTGACAGTGGTAGTCGATGATCGGCAGGTCCTCTGCATACTCGTGGTAGAGACGCCTCGCGGTCTTAGAGCGAAGCATAAAGTCGTCGGTGATAAATCCTTTTCCCATAATGTCCTCCGTGTTGGCGCGTGGGCGCCGTAGTTTCTAAACCGAGTATACCACCTTTTTCCCCCGCCGTCAATCGGTATTTTGAAAAAACGCAAAGTTTTCGGGGCGTGGTGGGGGCGCTTGCCTCACGCAAGAGCATGTCATTATGCAATGTTTCTTTTACATATCAATACTTTTCGAGAATGCGTTCGGCTTCTTTTGTCAAAAGAGAGAGCGTGCTTTCCAGAAGCGCTTGGTTGTCGGCCTCGACAAGCACGCGCAGACGCGGCTCCGTGCCCGAGGGGCGGATAAGCAGGCGCCCATGCGTACCGAGGAGGGCGGCGGCACGCTCACGGAGGGCGGACAGCTCCCCGTCGGTGGTGAGGGC
>JAFVYX010000062.1 GCA_017500625.1 Clostridia bacterium
CCTATTGAATTTGTAAAAAAGATATGTTATATTAAGATATAGTAGGTGCGTGTGCGTGTTTTTCAAAATTTTGTGCGCCATGTCGGAAAGGGGTTGCAATGTTAGTAAAGACCTATGCAAAAAAACTGAAGGGTGGTAACGGATACCGCAGATTTATGCTGTTGTTCCATTTTTTGCTCTGGCTTGTCGCCACGGTGGCGCTCCTTCTTTGCTCGTTAGAGCTTCTCGGCACCCTCGGCATTGAGGCCGTGGACGGTGCGGTCGCCAAAGCCAAGGATCTTGCTGCTCCCGTTTCCGCACCCGCTTTTGAGTTTATTCAGGGTGTGATTCCCTTTTCGGGCGCCATTCAGATCGTTGAGATCGCGGCGCTGGTTCTCTGGGTTCTTCTTCTGTGGGCGTGGACTCGTCTTTGCCGCAGAAGATATATCTATTGCCAAACCAATGTTGGTACCGCTGTGTATTCCTGCAAGGTGTTTCAGAAGTTTTCGGTTCTCACCCTTTCGGTGGATAACGGCACCGAGGATGTGACGCCCGAGGTATGGTTCACCGATGAGGATATGATGCAGGTGTCCAAGCCCCGCCGCCGCATGAAGGCCAAGAGTCTGGTGCTTTTCGGCTTTGTTGAGGTGCCTGAGGTCGTGGAGGAGACGCCTGTTGTCGAGGAGCCCGTGGAGGAAGTCCACGCCGAGCTTCCCGCTCCCGTGGCCGAGGAGCCCCGAGAGCCCGAGATCCAGGTCATCATTCGCGAGGCGCTTGAGCGTGAGGGCGCAAGAGTTGTGCCTCCCACTCCTGTGATGGCTCCGGTCGCTGAGCCCGCTCCCATGGCAGCGCCCGTTGCCGATCCCACTCCGGCTCCTACGCCCGTTGAGCCCGCCCCCGTGGTGGCGCCTGTGGCTGAGTCCGCCGCTGAGGACGATGACGACGATGAGGAAGAAGAGAGCGAGATCCGTGAGGTCACGGTGAACGGCCGTACCTTCCATATGGTCATTCGTTACAGCCGCAGCTTTACGGCGCGTGTCATTCAAGCGCCCGAGGCCCTGAAGAACTATTACGCCGAGATCAAGAACGAGATCCTCTCGTACGATCTTGTGAAGTCGCGCATCAGCTGGAAGCACGATGCCTTCAACCGTGGCCGTCTCCAGCTTGCCAAGATCGTTGTTCGTGGCAAGAGTCTTTGCGTGTATCTGGCTCTCGACCCCAACGCTTATGAGTATGAGAAGTATCATCAGACCGATAAGAGCGGTACGAACGCTTATGCCAAGGTCCCGATGTTGATCCGAATTAAGAGCGATCTCGGCCTTCGCAAGGCCAAATTCCTCGTTTCCGAAATGATGGCGAATTACGACATCGAAAGAGGCGAAACGCAGGATCTCGACTTCCTCTCGTCCTACAGCTACCGCGATACCAAGACCCTTATCGGTGAGGGGTTGATCAAGGAGCTTGAGACTCCCGAGGAGACCGAATAACACAGAAAAAGGGCGGTGCACCTTACGTGGCACCGCTCTTTTTTGTTAACTGCAAAAGCTCGCTCAGAATGCGGCGGTTGGCATCGGGGATCCCAAAGCCGCCTGCCGCTTTTTCCATAGCGGCTCTCTTTTCTTTATCATCAAGAATTGAGACGACCGCCGCGCAAAAGCTGTCACCGTTGAGTTCTTTCTCGGGGATCAGAAGCGCCGCTCCGAGGGCGGATAAGGCCTCTGCGTTCTTTGTTTGGTGGTCGCCTGCCACGTTGGGAGAGGGGATAAGGATCGAGGCACGGTGCGAGAGCGCGATCTCCGTCACCGTCATTGCCCCCGATCGACAGATGAGCAGGTCGGCCGCTGCCATCAGCATAGGCATATCATTGAGGTATTCGCAAAGGCGGATCCGCTCGGGTAATGCCCCAAAGCGATGGGCGACCTCCTCTCTCATTTCGGCATAATACCGATTTCCGCACCCGTGGATATGGTAGTCCTGCTCCGAGTGCAGGGTATGGCGCTCCCAAAGCTTCAGCACCGCACGGTTAAGCGCCATAGCGCCAAGACTGCCACCGAAGGAAACTGTGAGGCGCGCCGCTTGGGGAAGCCCCAGGCGCTCTCTTGCGGTCTCTCTTGTGACAGAGGAAAAGCCCTGCCTTAGCGGATTTCCGACGTGTACGATTCTTTTGGCGTGGCCAAGGGCGGCCCCTGCTTCAGGGAAATTCAGCATCACAAGGTCGGAGCGCCCGGCAAGCTTCCTTACGGTCAGCCCGGGAACGGCGTTCGATTCGTGGATCGCGGTAGGGATACCGAGCGACGCTGCGGCCGAAAGCACGGGCCAGGAAACGTAGCCTCCCGTTCCCACCACAAGGTCGGGCGCAAGGGAGCGGAGCAGGGCTTTGGCTTTTCGGGGGGAGGTGAGTGCCAGATAGAGCGCACGCAGGTTCTTTGGCGATAACGAGCGGGAAAATCCCATGACTTCAATAGGATAATACGGGTATCCCGCCTCGTTCACAAGGCGATGCTCCATGCCGTGTTCTGTCCCGCAAAAAAAGATCTCGGAGCCGGGAAGATTCTGTCTTACGGTCTCGGCAATAGCCAGGGCGGGGTTGACGTGCCCCGCCGTTCCACCGCCTGTCAATAATAGCTTCATATCGTCTCCTCGGATTTTGGTTATCGGTAAGATAGGACGCTTTCTCGCGATATCGAGAGAAGGATCCCCATTTCAAGAAAAAGCACGAGAAGTGAGGTGCCGCCGTAGCTGAAAAAGGGAAGGGAGATCCCCGTATTGGGAATCGTATTGGTGATGACCGCGACGTTAAGTAGGACTTGTATGGCGACCTTGGTCGTGATCCCCAACGCCACAATGCGCGAGAAGGCGTCATCGTTGCCGAGTGCCACGCGGTAGCCGCGACGGATAAAGAGAAAGAAGAGAAGGAGAATGACCGCGGCTCCGAGAAAACCCAGCTCCTCGCAGGTGATCGTGAAAATGAAATCGTTGGCCGGCTCCGATACCCAGCTGTACTTCAGGCGGCTATTGCCAAGTCCCAGCCCGAAAAATCCCCCCGAGCCGATCGCCATCATGCCCTGAAGCGTCTGCCAGCCGCCCTCCAAGGGGTACGCGGCGGGATTCAGCCAAACGGTGATGCGCTCTCGCGCATATTCAAGGGTAAGGGCCAGCGCACCAACTCCGAGGATACCCGTGCCGCAAAGGAGCCCCAAAACCTTTTTCGAGGAGCCCGAAAGAAACATCACGCTGATCCCGATCGTGGCGATGATGAAGAGCCCCGAAAGGTGACGCTGAAGGACAACGAGCAGACAGAGAAGCCCCGTGATCCCCAAGGGATAAACAATGCCGTAGAGAAGCCGCCCCTTGGCCTTAGCTGTGACTTTCTCGCCAAAGGCGCCGAAATAGCGCGCCAGCATCAGAACGAGCGTTAGCTTGGCAAGCTCCGAGGGCTGAAAGGTCAGGGGGCCGAGCGCGATCCAGCGCTGAGCACCGTTGCCCGTAAGGCCAAAGGCCAGAGTGCACAAAAGAAGCACCACGGTGACGGCGTAAGCGGCGGGCGTGATCCTCCACCAAAGCTTTGGTGAGATCCGTGACACTCCCAGCATGACCAGAATCCCGAGTGCAACGAAAAGGATCTGCTTTCTCGTGAAATACCCGGCGTCATTGTAGCGGGATTCGGCATAGGCATAGCTGGCCGAGGCCACCATGACCGACCCCACGGTAACCAGAAGGAGAATGAGCATTACCAGGACACCGTCAAGACGTCCCCTTTCGGCGCCACTCCCCCATAAGCGGCGAAGCCGTTCACTCCCCCTCATGCTCGGACCCCCAAAAGCGCGATGACGGCCGAAGCAGCCCCCGCCAGTGAAAAGAGGATAACGATCCCGTTTTCGCTGAAGCCGCATTTTTCCAGGTGGTGATGAAAGGGGGCCATGCGAAAGAGGCGCTTTCCCGTCAGCTTGAAAATGGCGACCTGAAGTACCACGCTGATCCCTTCAAGCACAAAGACGAACCCCGCGATGGGCAAAATGAGGGGCATTTCCAGGAGAAAGGCGCACCCCACGGCAAGGCCCCCGAGAAAGAGCGAGCCCGTGTCGCCCATAAAGAGGCGCGCAGGGTGACGGTTGAAGAAGAGAAAGCCGAGCGCAGCACCGATCATAGCGGTGGCGGTAAGCATAGCCGATTCCTCGCCCAAGAGGGTGGCTGCTATAGCAAAAAAGGCGCCAAGCACCAAGGAGACCGAGGCGCAAAGCCCATCGATCCCGTCGGAAAGATTGACAAAGTTCACCATTCCCACCGCCAGAACGATAGCGAAAAGGTAATAGAGGGCGCCAAGCTCAACGACGGTGTTGAAATAAGGAATATACAGATCGGTGTCAAGATGCCCGTAGAGATGCAAAAGTGCGATGTACGCTGCGGCAAAGGTCACCTGAAGCACCAGCTTTTGCAGCGGTGTCAGTCCCTCGTTTTGGCTTCTTTTGAACTTGGTCAGATCGTCAACGATCCCGACAGCCGCCGAGGAGAGAGCGTATAGCACGGTCAAAAGGATCGGTCGCCAGAAAAGGACGGGAAGCCCCTCGGCGTACAAAATGCCCGAAACGGTCAGGGAGAGGGTGGTGGAGAGGAGAAAAGCCAGGCCACCCATGGTCGGCGTCCCTTCCTTGCTGCTGTGCCAGGCAGGGCCGATCTCTAAGATCTTTTGCCCTACGTGGTGGCGTTTCAGAATAGGTAGCAGGATCCGTATTAGGGCGACGGTCAGCGTAAGCGTCAGGAAAAACGTCAGAAGAAAGAGAAGAACAAAAGACATAAGGCGTCCTTTCTTTTATCGGGGAGAGCCCCTCCCGCGGTTTTTTACGGCTTCAACGATGCGCCCGCCGCCTAACGCATGAGAGGCCTTGACAAGGACGCAGTCGCCGTCCGAAAGCTCGGAAAGCAGGCCCTTGATGCAATCCTCACAGGTGGAAAAGCAAGAGATCCGATCGGCGGAAAGTCCCGCTTCTATGGCGCCTCTTGCGATACTGTCGGCGCACTCGCCAAAGGCGAACAGCAGATCGGCCTTGGTGGCCATCGCTCCGACCGCGCAGTGAAGCGGCCGACGGGCCTCGCCGAGCTCCAGCATATCGCCGAGGACGGCGATTTTGCGGCGCCCGCCCGCTACAGTCACAAGGAGTGAAATCCCCTCGGCAACGGCTTCGGGAGAGGAATTATAGGCGTCGTCTATGAGCAGAACACCGCCTACCTCATTCACGCTTCCTCGCCCCTCGGGCGGCGGTAGGCGCAAAAGGGCATTCGCAGCGCTTGCCATGGAGACGCCCAGGTGACGGGCGGCGGCCATAGCGAAGAGAGAGGAAAGCACTCGCGGCCGTCCCACGCCTCGCAAAAAAATTCTCTGGCGTGTGCCCTCGGCTCTCAGGGTGTAGGAGGTGCCGAAGCGCGAGGAATAGATGCCGTCTGCCATAACGTCGGCAGGCGTATCGATGCCGATGGAGATCGTGGGGATTTGTGTGACCAGCGAGGAGAGCAGAGGGTCGTCATTAAGGATCAAAAGGTGACCACCGCGCATTCCTGAGGTAATGGCGGCCTTTTCCTTTAAAATGGCCTCCTTGCTTCCAAAGGCGCCGATGTGTGCGGAGCCAATGGCGGTGATGATGGCAAGATCGGGGGATACGCAATGGGAAAGAGGAGCGATCTCTCCCGGGTGGTTGCTCCCCATTTCCAAAACAAGCAGCGTTGCGTTGGCATTTCTTGAAAGAACGGTTTTGGCGATCCCCAACTCGTTATTCTCGTTCTCCTTCGTCTTGTGGACCGTGTAGCGGGGAGAGAGCGCCGCAGCCACCGCCTCCTTGGTGCCGGTCTTTCCCACACTTCCCGTAATGGCCACAACGGGAACACGATGCTGCCGCAGCGACAGGGCGGCGATGTCGAGAAGAGCCGCGTGCGTGCTTTTTACCGTGATCCCACGCGCGGTCTCGCATTCGGCGATCGATGCCACCGCCCCCCGGGTCTTGGCGACCTCAAGATAGTGATGGCCGTCGTCCTTGGCGCCGTGGAGAGCTACGTAAAGATCATTTTTTTGCAAAAGTCGCGTGTCGGTGGTGATCGCATTCACTATGGCGGCGTTGTTCTTGTCGCCCTCGGCACCAACGGCCGAGCGGATATCTCCCAACGCTAAGGGAAAGGGTAACTCAATTCTCATTCTCAGTATCCCCATTTTTTCTTTTTTCAAGCGCGGCTTTG
This sequence comes from Clostridia bacterium, assembly GCA_017500625.1. The sequence continues at coordinate 6,205 of JAFVYX010000062.1, forward strand.
ACGATCTCCCGCTCATCAAAATGTCGGATACCGTTTGCCGTGATATCGTAGGTCTCATGCCCCTTGCCGCAAAGCAGGACAATGTCGCCCGCTTCGGCGGTGAGGATCGCCTCCTCTATGGCGCGGCGTCGGCTTTTGATAACACGTACACGCTCGGGGTGCGCCATTCCCGCAAGAATGTCGTCTATGATGCACTTGGCGTCCTCGGTGCGGCAATTGTCCGAGGTGACGATGATGCGATCGGCCAGCTCCTCGGCGGTCTTGCCCATAGGCGCGCGTTTTTCTCTGTCACGGTCGCCTCCGCACCCGAAAACCAGCACGATCCTTTCATTTGTTTTGCGAAACCCCCGTACAGCGCCGAGCAGGGCGCGCAGGGCGGCCTCGGTATGGGCATAATCAATGAATACGCAAAAATTCTCGCCACTCCCCAAGGGAACGCGCTCCATACGGCCCGGTACCCCAATTCTTTTGGCAAGGGCACCGGCCGCCGCTAAGGGGGAGATTCCCAGCTCTATGGCCGCCATCAGCGCCAAAAGGGTGTTCTGCACTGAAAACGCGCCGGGAAGCGTGGAGCGGACGCGCAGACGGATCCCGGGGCCCGCATAGGTGTAGGCGATCCCTGCGGTCCCCTTCAGCTCGATGTCGGTGGCTCTGTGATCGCTCTTTTTCATGACGCTCCCACGCCGTACCTCGCAGGTGGAGCGCGCGATCATCGGCTCGGCATAGTCGCTGTCGCAGTTGAAGATCCCCACCTCGCATTGACGGAATAGGATCGATTTTGCCTCCATATAGCTTTTCATATCGTTATGAAAATCCATATGCTCGGGAGAAAGATTGGTGAAGATCCCCACGCGGTAGGAGATCGGCGCCACCTTTTCCAGCATTAGAGCGTGCGAGGAGACCTCCATCACCACGTGCGTGACTCCCTCTTTCCGCATCAAGTCGAGCAGAGGATAAAGAATGTCGGGGTCGGGAGTTGTCATCGTGCGCAGGCGGCGGCCCGTATCCGCGCCCTCGGGCAGAGTATAGGTCTTTCCGTTATATAGGCATTCTGCCGTCCCGATCAGTCCTACGCGAAGTCCGGCATCTCGCAGGATCGAATACAGCACGGTAGCCGTGGAGGTTTTTCCGTTGGTGCCCGTTACGCCGATCATCGTCATGCTCCGATGTGGCTCTCCGTAAAAGCGGCTGAAGGCCAGGGCCATCGCCCGCCGTGTGCTTTTTACGAAAAAGAGGGGGAGCGATATTGCCTCGGGGATCATCGCGTCCTTTTCCACAATGGCCGCGGCGGCGCCTCCCTTTTCCACAAGAGACAATAGCGTGTGGGAATCCAACCGGGCGCCTCGAAGGCAAATGAAGAGACACCCGGGGAAAAGCGCGCGTGTATCGGTAACCACACGCCCAACCTCGATCAGCGCGGGATCGGAATTGCCCGTATATTCTCCCTCGTACAGGAGCTGCGATAGCTTCATAGGTCCACCTCGTCTTTCTTATTATTCC
>JAFVYX010000063.1 GCA_017500625.1 Clostridia bacterium
CCCTGTAATAAAGTTACCGCCGTCACCTGCAAGAAACATGACTGTCCTTGCAATATCCTCACACTTGCCGATGCATCCGAGCGGAGTTTCTTCGCAAAGTGCATCAAGATCATCCTTTGAAAGTGCCCTGTTCATCTCGGTATCAATGACACCGGGAGCGATCGCATTGACAGTGATGCCCGAGGGCCCCACCTCGCGCGCCAACGCCAGCGTCATACCGTTGATGGCGGCCTTGGTGGCGGAGTAATGCACCTCACAGGAAGCGCCCACCCGTCCCCACATAGAGGAAACGTTGATGATGCGCCCCTCCTTTTTGGCGATCATGGACGGGAGCACGGCGCGGCAGTAATAAAACGCCCCGTGGACGTTGACCGCGAAGATGCGCGACCACTCTTCCTCCGTGAGATCGGTAAAGAGAGAAAAAGAGGAAACGGCCGCGTTATTGATAAGGACCGAGGGCGGACCAAGCTCTTCCCTCACCCTCTCGACGGCGGCCGTTACCTCGGCGGCAACCGCCGTATCGGCACACACGGCCAACGCCCCCGTCTCCTTTGCGAGACGGTCGGCCTCACTGTGCGCGTTTTTATAGGTAAAGGCCACGCGATCTCCCGCTTCGGCAAAGCGGCGCACCATAGCGGCGCCAATGCCACGCGAGCCACCGTTGATGAGTACCGTACGCATTCTCCGCACCTCCCCGCGCTTTGATGATTTCTTCTATCATTATCATACAACCTTTTTATAAAAAAGTCAATTGCAAATCGGGAAAGATTGTGTTACAATAGAAGCATCAAGCCAAGGAGCCCTTTATGATATTCATCATTGAAAATGACTATAAGATCCGTGACCGCGAGCGCCGCCGCTTTTTCAAGTTTCCTCTCAACACCTGCGGCTCCGCCTCACGCTATGCGATCGAAAAGATCAAGGACTATCCCGTCACCGCGATCTATATTCCCAACATTGACACCGTACCGAACCCCATTGAGTTTTGCCGCAGGGTGAAGCAGACCTATCCCACGCTTCCTCTCATCGTGACCGTACCGGCCGGCGACAGGATTGATCTTGATACCCTCTATCGTGTGACCGACAACATGCCAAAGCGCGGGATCGCCGCGGTGCGCCTTGCCGAGATCGTTTGCGAGCTGTCCCGTCTTTATACGGGGCGCGACCACATCGAATGCAAGGTGAACGGCGATCTGAAGCTGACGATCTACGCCCACGTGGCAACCGTCCACCAAAGACTTCTCTCCTTCAACACTCAGGCCCTCTCGGTCCTGCGCCACCTCGCCGAGGCCTATCCGCGCTATGTCCCCACCGAGGAGCTGGCGATCTGTACGGGCGTTCACCACGGTAAGCGCTCGCCCGAATCGGTCCGCTTCCAGATCTTTAAGATCAATGCCAAGGCCAAAGCAAGGACGGGCTTCCCCGTGATCGCCTACAAGCGCGGTGCCGGATACACCGTCTGCCACCGCTGAAATTGGAAAGAAACAAGCTGCTCCCCGCATATACTGATAAGGACCGACCGCCGTCGGTCCTATCTTATCTAAGGGGGCACCGTTATGCCACACGTATTCTCTTCCGCGGCTTTCCACCTGGTCTACCTTCTTCTGGGGATCGGCAGCACGCAAAGCTTTCCTCCCCCACTCCCCAGCGCCGAGGAGCGCCGCCTCTTTACGGCGATGAAGGGGGGCGACCGAGGAGCAAGAAAGCGGCTCATTGAGCACAATCTGCGCCTTGTAGCCCACGTGGTGAGGAAATACTACACCTCCTACCAGAATCCCGACGAGCTGGTCTCGATCGGCAGTCTCGGCCTTGTCAAGGCGATCGACACCTTTTCTCCCGAAAACGGCGCGCGCTTCGCCACCTACGCCGTCAAATGTGTACAAAATGAGATCCTGATGTTCTTCCGCTCACAAAAGAAGCTTTCCTGCGAGGTCTCGATCAACGAGACCATTGACGTTGACCGTGACGGAAATCCCCTCACCTACATAGACGTCATCAGCAGCGACGAGGACATCACAAGCGAGCTTGACCTCCGCATTCACGCCGAGCGCGCCTACCGCCTCATCGACGAGGTGCTTGACGAGCGCGAGCGGCGCATCATTGTGATGCGCTACGGGCTTGGCAAGGCGCCGCCCCTCACCCAGCGCGAGGTCGCCGACCAACTGAGGATCTCACGCTCCTACGTCAGCCGCATCGAAAAGCGCGCCCTCGGCAAGTTGAAGGAAAGCTTTGGACCGTTCATTCCCTCCTTTGATGACACCTAAAAAAGAGCGGGGATACCGTGAAGTATCCTCGCTCTTTTTTCTTTTTACTTGCGGACGTAGGCGGGCTCGACCGGCTCACCGCCCTTAGCAGCCGACTCGACAGCCGCAATACCGACGGTAACCGTGTTGGCACCCTGGTAAACGTAGCACTCCAGGGGCGTGTCGTTGAGAATGGCAAGCGCCATATCGCGAATCTCCGCACCGACGTTGTGATTGTTGACGTCAACGGGAATCTTCTGATCGGGATACAGATGCTTGCCGTTGTCGGTCACCGCGTGGCGGTAGATCGTGATCTCGGGCGACGTGTTGTCGCAGATGATGGTACCCTTGGTACCGTAGAGGCAGGTACGCATCGTGTAGTTTCTCTTAACGCCGATGCCGCAGAAGATCTTACCGACAACGTTGTTCGGGAACTGCATAATGGCGATCGTGCAGTCATCGACCGGCCAATCGGTGAGGACCTTGCGGTTGGCAAGAGCCATGACCTTGGAGGGATCGCCCGCGATCCAACGGAGAAGGTCGATGGCGTGGCAGCCGCCGCCGATGATGCTGTAACGAAGATTGACGGGGTCCTTTCTCCAAAGGGGCTTCAGGAACTGATAGTCGTGAGCGTACTCGGACTCCACGAAAAAGAGCTCGCCGATCTCACCGGCGTCAACGAGCTGCTTGGCCTTGACAAAGCCGGGGGCCTTGCGGCAGACCTGACCGGTCATAAACTTCTTGCCGTACTTCTCGGCCGCCTCGACCATCAGACGGCAATCCTCAATGGACTGCGCAAGGGGCTTCTCACAAAGGACGTGATAGCCCGCCTCGCAGGCCGCGACCGCGTGCTCTCTGTGGATCTGGTCGGGAGTGACAAGGATCACGCAATCAAAGCCGCCGACCTTGATCATCTCATAAAAATCTACGTAATAAGGAACCTTGTAGCGCTCGCCGGTCTTTCTGGCGATCTCCTCGACGTTATCGCAAACGCAAGCCAGCTCGGCAACGTCGGAGTTGTTGACAATGCCAAGAAGATGCCCTTGGCCAAGACCGCCAACGCCGACAACGGCAAATCTTACCTTTTTGTCTGCCATTTTGATTTCTCCTTAACGAAAACATATTTTGAGCAAAGCTCTTATCATAATTGTAGCACAGTTGTTTGTGTATTTCAATGGATTTTACGAATATTTTCGGAGGTTTTTTCGCTTCGTTTTCTTTTTTCCGACTTACGATGCCATAGGGAAACGTTTTCGTTATAAGAACTGCAAAACGGCGCGCCTTTGACTGAGATGGCGTTTTTTTGCCGCAGGCCCGTATAAAAAAGAGGGCTTCGCCTCACAATAGTGGACAGAGACACCTCATGAAAGGAGAGTTTTTGGTATGGTTATGGACAGAATTGCCCTGATCCTTGCGATCATCGGCGGTCTTAACTGGGGCAGCATCGGTCTTTTTCAGTTTGACGTTGTGGCTTGGATCTGCGGCGGTCAGACGTCTATCGTTTCCCGCATCGTTTACGTTGTTGTGGCTCTGGCGGCGCTCTGGTGCGTCTCGCTCCTCTTCCGTACGGGAGAAGAGACCGAGGTCACCGCGCATAACGACTGAATATAAAAAAGCCGACCGACTCCGAGCTCTCGGAACGGTCGGTTTTTTTATCCAAATCCTCACCGCCGACATACTATAAAAAACAGAGACAAATTCCCGCCGAGTGATTAACTGCGGGGATTTTGTGACAGAATAACAACAAATACCATAGGAAAGGAACCTGTGAGTCCCGATGAACGTCAAACGCGGTGACATCTATTACGCCGATCTCTCTCCCGTGGTCGGTAGTGAGCAGGGCGGCCTGCGCCCCGTGCTTATCATACAAAATGACGTCGGCAACCGTTACAGCCCCACCGTCATTGCCGCGGCCATTACCAGCCGTATGGATAAAAACAAGCTTCCAACACACATCGAGGTCTATGCC
>JAFVYX010000064.1 GCA_017500625.1 Clostridia bacterium
CTTTTGTGGCATAGTTATCCTCCGGAAAGATCGCTTTGGTAGGCGAGGGGAACGGCAATGTCGATCACGCAGTCCACGTCGCACCGAAGATGAAAGCCACTGTCCGTAAATTCCCCCGCAAAGCTTTCGGCCAGCACCTCGGCCTCCGAGAGCCGAATGGCCAGAAGCCTGCGCATCTGCGAAAACGCCGAGCGCACCGCCTCCTCCTCAGTCAGGGCCACGCGGCTTTCCTCGTAAGGCAAGGCGTATTCCCAGGCAAGGGTGATCGGCAGGGGGACAACGCCGAACAAGGCAACTTGTTCTTTCCTCTTTATTATATCATACTCCCCCTCATTTTTTCCAGCGCTTTTGAAAAGTTTTATCTCTCTTCCAAAGAAATTCAGAGAAAAACTTCTTTTTTCCCGTTTCCCGTATTCCTTGACCTCATCAAAAAGCGGTTGGGTAAGCTCCAGCGTCTGCCGTACCCGTCCGCGCACCTCGCCCTCGGCCGATGCGCTGACTACCCCCGATGCCGTACGATAGATCCCGCTGATAAGAAGATCTCCCGCCCTCACAGTCGCCCCCTTACCAACAGCAGCACGCCCCACCCTGGCCGTTACACTTTCCACAATAGCATCGGTGGCGGCGACAAGGTGGCAAAGGCCGCCCCCCTCCTCCAAAGGGACGTATGGGGCGGACTCCCGCACCTCCACCCTAACAGTGGTGCCGCGCACGTAGATCGATACAAAGGAAAGTGTGGGCTCGGCCTCCATAAGCCGTGTCCGTACCAGGGCGGCGTCCACCTTAGGCGTAAAGGCCCCGACCCCCAATCCAACCTCTGCCATGGCCTCCTCGATCTCCGGCGCCGTAAGCCACTCATTCCCCACAACCTCCACCCGCCATACCGTGAGCGAGGAGAGAATGAAGAGCGAGAGCCCAAGCAGGGCACCAAGGATCAAACCCGGGCGACGAAGCAAGGCGCGCAAGGATATTCCTAACCCCCCACAGCGCACAGGGGTACCACCGATTTCATCAATGGGAATTCGCACAAGATCGCGCGAAAGGGCTACGACGTAGGTTTTTTCACCGTCAGAGCTTTGTCCGTAGATTCCCAGTCCTCTTTCGAGAAAGGCGCTATAGACCGCCGCCCTTTTCTCGCTCGGGAAGGAAAGAATCGCGTATCCGCACAAATACAGCCAAAGCCGTCTCATTTCTCCACACCTCGCTTTTCAAGAGCAATGAATGAAACGTCACCGCTGACCTCGGCCACCCCTCCCTCGTACGTCAGACAGGAAAGCCCTCCCCCCTTCAAGGAGAGGCGGCGACTGCGCAGAACAAAGACCACCTCCTCCTCGGTGCAGGATAAAATCCTATCCGCACCGCTGATAAGAAGGCGCTGGCGTTCCCCTGCCCCCACCATCTCCACCCGATATCCGGCGATAAGGGCAGCACCGTCCGACGGTATGTGCGCGCGTCCCGGCAAGGAGGGCCGGCGAATTCTCTTTTTCTTCTGCATATTCAATCCTCACGGTGATAAATTAGGCAAAGCTTCTGTATAGTATAAGTATGAAATCGGAGGGGCGGAAATGACGGCGATCAAGAAAATACCATGGCTCACAGCAGGGGGGCTTACTTATGTGTTTCTTTTTCTTCTCTTCAACGAGACGGTAACGGAGGCAGTACGCAACGGCCTTCTGCTTTGCGCACGGGCCGTGATCCCCTCGCTTTTTCCTTTTCTTGTCCTATCGGGGATATTGACACCTCTACTGAAGACCGCCTCCCTCCCCTTTTCAAAAACCTTCTCACGCTTATTTCGTCTGCCTGCCATAGGGCTTGCTCCCTGCCTCATTGGGGCTCTCTGCGGTTTTCCCATCGGGGTCGTAACGGTGGCCGAGCTGTACCGCGCGGGGGATATAGAAAAAGAGGAGGCCGTACGCCTTGCCTCGCTCGCCGCCAACACCGGACCTGCCTTCGCCGTGGCCGCGATCGGCCAAGGACTTTTCGGAAGCGCCCGTCTTGGCTGGCAGCTCTATTTTCTGCAGCTCTTGTCCTCCTTTCTCCTGGGGCTTCTTGAGACAAGGGGGGCGCCGCGCCCACATTCCCACGGGAATGCTACAAGGGCGGCGACGGCCGTACCCCTTCCCGAGGCCATCTATCGCGCCTCGCTGACGATGCTCACCGTTACGGGAACCGTCCTCTTCTTCTCGGCTCTTGCGGCCATTCCCGCCCTCCTTCTTCCGCCGTGGCTATCTGCGCTCCTTTCGGCTTTTCTTGAGGTGGGAACGGGAACGGCGGCCGCCGCCCGCCTCCCGCTTGCCCTCGGGATCCCTATTGCCGCCTTTGCCCTTTCCTTTTCGGGCCTTTCTGTGCTTTTGCAGAGCAGCGTCGCTCTTTCCGCGGCAAATCTGCCACAACGCCACCTATATCAGCGGAAGCTTTGCCAGGGACTTTTGGCTTCGCTTCTTTCGATTCCCTTGCTGTGGATATAAAAAAGTGGTGTGCCTGCCAAAGCGGGCACACCACAAAGTATTGAACTTATTAGCCGAGGCGAGCTTCCAGAGCGGCAAGCTCCTCGTACATCGTGGCAGGAACGTGATCGCCAACCTGAGCATAGAACTCCTTGATGTTGGCAACGTCCGCCTTCCAGGACTCGGCGTCCACAGAAAGAAGTTCGGCAATGGTATCGACCGAGATATCGAGGCCGTCAATGTTGATGTCCTCGGGATTCGGAACATAACCAATGGCAGTCTCCTTGGCATCGACCTTACCCTCGCAACGGGCAAGGATCCAAAGAAGAACGCGCATGTTATCGCCAAAGCCGGGCCAGATGAAGTGCCCCTCGTCATCGGTACGGAACCAGTTGACGTGGAAGATCATCGGCGGGTTGGGGATCTTTTTGCCCATATCGAGCCAGTGCTGCCAGTAGTCACCCATGTTGTAACCAACGAAGGGACGCATGGCCATCGGGTCGCGGCGAACAACGCCAACGGCGCCGGCGGCGGCGGCGGTCGTCTCGGAAGCCATAATGGA
>JAFVYX010000065.1 GCA_017500625.1 Clostridia bacterium
ACGCGCATCGAAAAAGACGTCGTATACGTTGACGTTGGAACGAAGCAGACGGGCGTACTGAACCGCGACCAGATCACTGCCGACCAGTCGGCCGATCTTTCCGCGATGTTCACCGTGGGTCAGGAGCTTATGCTCTTCGTTATCCGCGTGAGCGACACCGAGGGTACCGTGACCCTGTCGAAGACGAGAGTGGACCGTGACAAGAACTGGTATGACCTGGTTGCCATGAAGGACGCCGGCGGGATCGTGGAAGGCCCCGTGGTGGAAGCCAACCGTGGTGGCGTGGTCATCGAATTTATGGGTAACCGCGTGTTCGTGCCTACATCGCGCACCGGGCTCCCCCGTGAGGCCGATCTTACGGTGCTTGTCGGCACCGTGCAGCGTGCCCGCATCATCGACATTGACGAGCAGCGCAAGCGTGCCGTTGCCTCGATCCGCAGTGTGGCGATCGAGGAGCGCCGTGCCGAGGAGGAGGCCATTTGGAGCCGCCTTGAGGTCGGCCAGCGCTTCACCGGCGTTGTGAAGAACCTCACCACCTACGGTGCCTTCGTTGACATCGGCGGGATCGACGGTATGGTTCACAACAGCGAGCTTTCCTGGAAGCACATCCGTCATCCTAAGGAGGTTGTTGCCGTCGGTCAGGAGATCGAGGTTTACATCAAGGAGCTTGACGTTGAGAAGCGCCGCATCTCGCTCGGCTACAAGTGCGAGGAGAACGACCCCTGGCGCCAGTTCACTGCCAAGTACAACGTTGGTGACGTGGTTGAGGCCAAGATCGTCAGCATGATGCCCTTCGGCGCCTTTGCCGAGGTGATGGACGGTGTGGACGGTCTCATTCACATCTCGCGCATCTCGACCGAGAAGATCGCCCGCCCGCAGGACGTGCTTACGATCGGCCAGATGGTGACCGTGACGATCGTGGAGATCGACGACGAGCGCCGCCGCCTGAGCCTTTCGATCCGCGCGCTGCTGGACGATGCCCGCCGCGCCGAGGAGAAGGCCCAGAGAGATGCTGAGCGTGCCGAGCGCGATGCCGCCCGTGCCGCCGAGCGCGCCGAGGAGGATGCCCTGAGAGCCGATATGGCCCCCTACATCGTCCGCGTTGAGGACTAATTCACAAAACCAAAAAGAGAGGCACTATGTGCCTCTCTTTGCTTTGATAAACCAAAAAAACGCGCCCCGCGGGGCGCGTTTTCTTATCCGATATAGTACAGTGCGGTGTCAAACTCCTGCATCGTGGAAATGACGATGCGAATGATATGACAATCTGCCTCGTCCATCGTGGCGGCAAGGCCGTTCTTTAAGAATTTTGAAAACCGCTCCTCGGCGATCTCCATGCGGGTATAGCGGATCTCCATTTCGGTCGGGAGTGGCATATGCCGCATCGGTGCAGGCGCCTTGACCGCCTCTACGGTTTCACGGTAGAAGGCCTCATAGAGGGCATCCTCATCCACAAAATCGGCGGTGTTCCGCGTTTTGCCGTACTTGGTGATCACCGTACGGATCCCGGGGAG
>JAFVYX010000066.1 GCA_017500625.1 Clostridia bacterium
CATGACCGTATCAAGGTCGATAACAACAAGGGCTCGCTTGGTCTTCTTGTCAAAAAGAACGTTGTTTATCTTGGTATCATTATGTGTCACGCGCAGCGGAAGCTCTCCCCTATCCAGCATATCGGAGAGACGAGACGCCACGTCACGGACCGATCGCAGATACTCGATCTCAGGAAGAACGTCGGCCACACGACCGAGGGGATCCTCCTCCACGTGAGCAAAAAAGGTGTCGAGACGCTTTTTGGTGTTGTGAAAATCGGGGATCGTTTCAAAAAGCTGCGCGGCATCAAAGTCCGAAAGCTGCATCTGGAACTGGCCGAAGGCCTCCCCTGCGTTTCTCAGGACCTCAAGACTGTCGCTCGTGTTGAAGGATAGGGCGCCAATGAAGGTGTACAGCCGCCAGAAGGAGCCGTCTTCCTCATCAACGAAATAATTCTTCCCTTCCGCGGTATGATGGAAGTGAAGCGAGATATGACCTTCGGGCAGGTGATTGCGGATATGTGTGGTTACAAGATCGATGTTGTTCATGATCTCGGCGGGGTTCTTGAATACGTAGGGGTTGATCTTCTGCGCTACGTAGGCCTTGACTGTACCGTCCCCACGACGGTAGCCCAGCTTATAGGTGGAGTTGATATTCCCACTCGTCATGACTTGAATGGAATAGAGGGTGCCCTGGATCCTGAATACGTCTCCGACGTGCTTAAGCCGTTGCTCTAAAGCGGTGTTTCGCATGGGTGCCTCCTTAAAACCGTTCTCATACTATTATAAATAATAGTATACAGAGTTATTATACATCACGTAGGAAAATTTTGCAAGAGCTTTTCAAGGAAAAAGAAAAGGAGTGAGAGGCCATGCCAAACACTCCTTGCTCTGCTATTGTTCTTCGGCTCAGGACTCCATTTGTCTTGCCAGAAATCCCGCGGCGGTCTGGATCAGCTTTGCCTCGATCTCGGGCGCGATCCGCGCCTCCTCGCCCTCGCTATGAAGCACCGAGCAGACAGCGCCGATGATATCCCCGTCCGAAAGGATCGGCATCGCACAGCTGATATAATGGGAACCACCGTCCTCGATCACGCGGAGCTTTTCCTGCCCGGCGCGATGCGTGTAGAGCGTACGCGACTCAATGATGTCCTCCAGCGCCTCGGAGATGCCACGCTCAAGGTACTCCTTCTTGGATACACCGGCGGCGGCGATCACGGCGTCGCGGTCGGTGATGATGACCGACAGGGAGCAGGTTTTTTGCAGAGTTTCCGCATATTGGGAGGAAAAGGAGGCCAGCTCTCCGATCGGAGAATATTTTTTGAAGATGACCTCGCCCTCACGATCGGTGTAGATCTCAAGGGGATCCCCCTCGCGGATACGCATAGTGCGACGGATCTCCTTAGGAATGACGACTCTGCCGAGGTCGTCGATGCGACGCACGATTCCTGTAGCTTTCATATATCTATATCTCCTTAAATTTGCAAACGGTGATGTTAGTATTTGTTCTTTGTGGCAAGTTATACTGACAAGTGTGTTTTTTATCAAAAGATAAATCCTTAGTGACATGCAAAAAGCGGAGTGAGGTCACTCCGCTTTTTGCAATATCAAGCCATAAATAAGGAAATAAGGACAGGCGTTCCTCGCCGCAATTATTCCCCCTCCTCGTCAGAGATCTCCTCTTCGTCATACTCCTCATCGAGGGGCTCTTCAAGGTATTCGTCTTCCTCCTCCTCCTCGCTCTCGTAGGACTCGTCTTCGTCCGCGAGGGATTCCATGCCGAAGGCCTCGCGAACGTCCTCGCGGATCTCGTCAATGGCGTCAAGGACAAGGAGAAACGCGGCGGCGAGCTTTGTGCCGTCGGTAAGAAAGTCCATAGGGAGCGAGTAGCCAAAGCAAAGGCGGTCGTCCTCGATGCTGACAGTAAGCGAGCAGGTCTTGTTCAGATCGTTCACAAAGCGATAAAGAGCCAGCTCGTCTACGTCGGGAATGTCACAGTAATCCACGTAGAAGAAGGCACTTTCGTCTTCAAAGGTGGCGATGATATCAAAGGGGAGATATCCCTCGTCCGAGGGGATCGGAAAGGTCAGCGCCGTGATGTCCTCAGTGGCACCAAGGCCGTCACTGACCTCCACACCGTCAATATCTCTCTCGGCAAGCCACTCACCGAATTCCTCTAAAAGCTTTTCAAGTTCCATATCGTTACCTCTTTTCTCGGTCGCAGAGCCGTTGTCTGCGTTTTTTTCATTGTAGCACCTTTCGGCGCGATTGTCAAACCGTTTATTCGCGGGGGAGAACGCCTGCCGAGGGGACCTTGGTCTTGCGGCACTTTTCAAAGGCCGTGACGGGCTTTTCGTTGAAGTTGAACTCCACGTTCACCACCTTCTGCTTCGGCTTAAGCGTCATCAGTGTCGCCCCTGTGGAGGTGCGCGTGGACTTGATGGGGATCAGCGAGGTCTTGATGAGGAGCTTGCGCTTCTGGCTGTCGATCAAGAGCAGGTCACGCGGGGTATCCTCATAAACGGCGGCCACGACGGGAGAGGCACCCGAGAATACCGCCGTCTGGCGGCGACGCGCGGTCTTGACCTGGTAGCGGTCCGCAGGGACACGCACCCCTTTGCCGTTTTCAAAGATAAAGACGAAATTGTGGGAGGGATCGTAGCTGTAGAGCGCCTTCATGAGGATCGGGTGCTCGTTTTCCTCCATATTAAGCTTGGTGGGGAGATAATCCCCGAGGGCGGAGGCCTTGACGGGCTCAAAATCCGCCGCACGGGCGCGGTACAGCTGGGCCTTATCGGTAAAGAAGACCAGCTCGCACTTGTTATCGAGATCCTCGGAAAACAGAATGCAGTCCCCCTCCTTGAGCTTCTGCTCGTCGTTGCCACGCAACGACTGGAGGGTGATCTTCTTGAAGTAGCCCTCCTTGGTCATGATGAAGCGAGCCGCATAATTTTCCTCAAACAGCTCATCGTCATCGACCTTAGCGATGTCCCCCTCATCAACGATGAGGGTCTTTCTCGGCTTGCCGTACTTCTTTTTGATCTCGCGGAGCTGCTCGGCGATGGCTCCCTTCAGCTTGATCTCATCGGCAAGAAGCGCCTCCAGCTCGTTCATTTCGGCCTGGAGCGATTCGATTTCGGTGACGCGATTGGCAATGTACTCGCGGTTGAGGTTGCGCAGCTTGATATCGGCAATGTACTCGGCCTGCACCTTGGTGAGCGAGAAGCCCTCCATAAGGTTGGGAACGACGTCGGCATCGTATTTTGTGGTGCGAATGATGCGAATGGCCTTGTCGATGTCAAGCATAATGGCGGCAAGACCGAGAAGCAGATGATGCTTATCGCGCTTTTTGCCGAGGTCAAACGTCAGCTCACGGCGATAGCAGCCCACACGGAATCGGATCCACTCCTTGAGAAGCTCAAGGACTCCGAGCTGGCGGGGCATACCGTCGATAAGGACGTTGAAGTTGCAATCAAAGTTGTCTTCAAGATCGGTGAGGCGGTAGAGCTTCTGCATCAGCTTATCGGGGTCGACGCCGCGGCGGAGATCCAGGGTGAGCTTAAAGCCGTTAAGGTCGATGGCGTCTCGCAGGTCGGCTACCTCCTTGAGGCGTCCTGCCTTGACAAGATCGGTGATCTTGTCCATGATCGACTCAATGCTGGCCGAATACGGGATCTCGAGGATATCGATGCTGTTGTTCTGCTTGTCATACGCGTACTTGGCGCGGAGCTTTACAGCGCCGATACCCGTCTCGTAGATCTTGCGCATCTTCTCTCTCTCGTAAATGAGAAGGCCGCCGCCCGAGAAGTCGGGGGCGCGGACGATGTCAAGAAGACGGTCGACCGAGGTATTGGGATTCTTGAGAAGTGCGATCGTACCGTCGCAGATCTCGGCAAGGTTAAAGGAGCAGATCGAGCTGGCCATACCAACGGCAATGCCGAGGTTGGGCGAGATGAGAATGTTCGGAAAGGTGGTGGGCAGGAGAGTCGGCTCCTGCATCGTGTTATCGTAGTTGGGAACGAGGTCTACGGCATTCTTATCGATGCCGCGAAAAAGCTCGTTACAGAAGGGGTCCAGCTTGACCTCGGTGTAACGCGAGGCGGCATACGCCATATTCTTGCTATACTGCTTACCAAAGCTTCCCTTAGAATCGACAAAGGGGTGAAGAAGGGCCTCGTTGCCACGCGTGAGGCGCACCATCGTCTCGTAGATCGCGGCATCGCCGTGGGGGTTCAGACGCATGGTCTGACCGACGACGTTGGCGCTTTTGGTCCTCTGGCCCGTCAAAAGCCCCATTTTGTACATCGTATAAAGGAGCTTTCTGTGAGAGGGCTTGAAGCCGTCGATCTCGGGGATCGCGCGCGATATAATTACCGTCATGACGTACGGCATATAGTTTTTCTCGATGGTTTCGGTGATCGGCTGGTAGGTGATCTCCGCTTCCTCGAGAGGGTATTCGGTCACATCGTTTTTCTTCTTCGCCATGATTAACTCCGATTATAAAGTGATGATTTGGTGCGCCGCAGCGCGGATCATACGGTTGTAAAGGGCCAGCCCCAGCCCGTTTTTTGGGGGAAGTGGCGCATAGATCGCGGAAAACTCTTCCCTGTCGCAATCGCGAAGCAGGGTGAAAAGGCGGTGGGCAAAGCCCGAAAGATCCTTCCGTGAGCCCACGGAAAAGGCAGAAAGCGCAGGGCAAGCAGAAAACAGTGGGATATCCTCCTCGTAGCAAAGCACAGCGCTCCGTTCTTCTCTTCCCGAGAGATAGGCAAGGGCGGCCTTTGCATTGCCGTCGAGAAGATAAAACGGGATCCTCGGCGCGTAGTGACGGTACTTCATTCCCGGTGAGAGCACCGTCTCTCCGGGAGCCAGCGCACGCAAAACGGCGCCGGCCAGGCGTACGCCGATCCCCAAGGCCTCAAAGTCCTCGGGAGTTACGGCACCGGGGCGCAAAAGCGTGAGGGTATCGTCCTGCTCGATCTTAACGATCGTGGATTCAAGGCCGATGACGGACTCCCCACCGTCAAGGATCATATCCACCCGTCCGTCCATATCGTCACGGACGTGGGCGGCGTTTGTCGGGGACGGACTCCCCGAAAGATTGGCAGAGGGGGCGGCGATCGGCACCCCTGCGGCGCGGATCAGTGCGGCGGCTATGGGGTGGGCGGGACAGCGCACGGCCACGGTGGGAAGCCCTGCGGTCACGCTTTTCGGGATCGACTCTCGGACGGGCAGCACCACGGTCAGGGGGCCGGGCATAAACGCCTTGGCCAAGCGGTAATAGAGAGGCGAGGTAACGGCGTATGCCTCGGCGTCCTCGGGCCTTGCGATATGTATGATGAGGGGGTTATCGGCGGGGCGTCCTTTCGCGGCATAGATGCTTTCCGCCGCCGCCTGTCGTGTGGCATCAGCGCCGAGGCCGTAAACGGTCTCGGTCGGAAAGACCGCAAGCCCTCCGGCACGGATAACGGCGGCCGCCCTTTCGATGACCGCAAGGTCATCGGGAGTCATCGCCTCGGATACGGTTACAAATTCAGTCGTCATGATGGCTCTTCATTTTCTCGGCGGTGTCGGCACGGACAAGAGCATCGATCATGCCTCCGATGTCGCCGTTCATAAAGGAATCAAGGGAATAGAGAGAAAACCCGATGCGATGATCGGTGATGCGACCTTGAGGGTAATTGTAGGTGCGGATCTTTTCACTGCGATCGCCACTCCCCACCTGGCTTTTGCGCGTGGTGGCGATGGCCTCGTCACGCTCACGGCGCTTAATGTCGTAAAGCTTGGTGCGGAGCATGCGCAGAGCGGCCTCCTTGTTCTGGAGCTGACTGCGCTGGGATTGACTGTAAACCACGATCCCCGTAGGGATATGCAAAATGCGAACGGCCGATTCGGTCTTGTTGATGTGCTGACCGCCCGCACCGCTGCTTTTCATAGATTCAATGGAAAGCTCGGAGGGGAGAATATCGATCTCCACCTCCTCGGCCTCGGGAAGAACGGCCACCGTGACGGTAGAGGTCTGGATCCTGCCCTGCGATTCCGTCGCGGGGACGCGCTGAACGCGGTGAACACCGCTTTCAAACTTCAGGCGGGAGTAAGCCCCCTCCCCCGTAACACGGAAGGAGATCTCTCGGAAGCCGCCAAGCTCGGTCTCGTTCACACCGATAAGCTCCAGCGAGAGGCCGCAGCTATCGGCGTGCATACGGTACATACGGTAAAGGTCGGAGGCAAAGAGGGCGGCCTCTTCCCCACCGGCACCGGCGCGGATCTCCATAATGACATTGCGCTCGTCGTCCTCGTCCCTCGGGAGCAGAAGCTCACGGAGACGCTCGTCTATTCCGGAAAGACGCTCCCGCAGGTCCTTGACCTCCTCGGCGGCAAAGGCACGCAGGTCGGCGTCGGCGGTCGTATCGGCCGCCAACGCCTCGGCCTCGCGGCACTCGTCCACCGCGCGCTCTCTTTCGCGATAGGTCTCCACAAGGGGAGAAAGACGGTGGTGCTCCTTCAAAAGCTCACGATAGAGCTTAATATCGGCGGCAACGTCGGGGAGAGCCAGCCGCGCCTCGATCTCCTCGAATTTTTGGGAGATCTCCTGCAGTTGACGGAGCATCGGTCAACGGCAAAACGCCGAAAATGCCTCGTGGAGCGCATAAAGGTCGGCCTTGGAGATGACCTCGTAGGGCGCGTGCATCGAGATGACGGGAACACCGAGATCCACGGTATCGATGTTCTGCTCGGCGATAAACATTGCCACGGTTCCGCCGCCACCGATGTCCACCTTACCGAGCTCGGCCGCCTGCCAGGCAACGTTGGCCTTGGCAAAGATCGAGCGGACAAAGCCCACGTACTCGGCCGAGGCATCGTTGGAGCCCGATTTGCCGCGCGAGCCCGTAAACTTGCTCATAGCGGGGCCGCAGGAGATCAATGCACTATTGCGCTTTTCATAGACCTCGGGGAAATTGGGGTCGAAGGCCGCGTTTACGTCAGCCGAGAGGCAATGCGAGGCGTGGCGGACGGCACGGGGATTCTCACCGAGGGCCTCCGAGATCGAATCCAGAAGATCCGAGAAGAGACGGCAGCGCATACCGGTATTACCGTTGCTACCGATCTCCTCCTTATCCGCAAGGATAACAAACACCGTTTTTTCCGTGTCCTCGCACCCAAAGAGCGCCGTCAGGGCAGGATAGGCACAGCAGCGATCGTCGTGGCCGTAGCCCGAGATAAAGGCGCGGTCAAAGCCCACGTCGCGGCTACGCTCAGCGGGAACGGCCGAAAGCTCGGCGCTGATGAAATCCGCCTCGGTAAGGCCATATTTCTCGTTCAGAATGCGCAGAACGTTCAGCTTGATCGCCTCGCCCTCCTTGCCCTCGGCAACGGGAATACCACCAACCAGCAGGTTGAGGGTTTCACCCGAGATCGCCTTGCCGAGCGGCTGCTGGGCCTGGTCGGCGCCAAGGTGAGGCAGGAGGTCGTTGATATAGAACACGGGATCCGCAGGGTCTTCGCCGATCGCCACGGAAAGCGTGCTGCCGTCCGCGCGAACCACAACGCCGTGGAGAGAAAGCGGCATCGCCGTCCACTGATACTTCTTGATGCCGCCGTAATAATGCGTCTTGAAGAAGCTCATGCCGCTGTCCTCATAGAGAGGATTCTGCTTGAGGTCAATGCGGGGCGAATCCACGTGAGCGGCAAGAATACGGAAGCCGTCCTCCGAGAGGGGCGCCGTACCGATGCGGAAAAGGTAGATCCCCTTCCCCTTGTTCACGAAATAGCGCTTGTCCCCCGCCTTAAGCGCATCGCCGAAGGAATAGGGGGTGTAGCCCGCATTCTCCGCCATGGTAACGGCAAGAGCGATCGCCTCGCGCTCGGTTTTGGCGGCGTCGAGGAATTTCTTGTACTCCTCGGCGTAATCGAAGATCGCCT
Organism: Clostridia bacterium; assembly: GCA_017500625.1. The sequence goes on from JAFVYX010000066.1 coordinate 7,903, forward strand.
TCATACGGGCGCTGTCCGCTTCTGCGTAAATGTTCTTTCTTTCCACCGTGAGGTGCTCGTAATTATCCATTTGTTTGCTCCTTTGCAAGGTTATTGATGTATTCCTTTAAGCTCAGCACCTGCGTCCATAGCTCGGCCTCGGTGCCATTGTTTCTTAAAATGAAGTCGGCGTGCTCATTGAGAGTGGCATCGCTCGCCTGGCGGTTGATGCGCTGTCGCGCCTCGGCCTCGGTCAGACCGTCGCGCTCGGTAAGGCGCGCCACGCGGACGGTCTCATCGGCAAGAACGGCCACCACCGCATCGCATTCGGTATGAAAGCCGGATTCCAAGAGGAGCGGCGCATTGATAACGGCCGCTACGGCTCCCTCGGCCGACCTTTGGGAAAGCCAGGCGCGGCATTCGTCAAGCACCGCTGCGTGAGAAATGCGGTTGAGGTCGGAAAGGGCGGCCTTCCCCGTTTCTCCGTCGGCAAACACGATGTCCCGTAGGTGCCGACGGTCCACCGCACCGTCAAGGCCGAGAATCTCTTTGCCGAAGCGGTGTGAAAGCGCCTTGGTGAGGGGGGAGGAGGTACCGATCAGGCGGTGATACACGCCGTCCGTGTCAAGCCCCGGGATCCCAAGCTTCGAAAGCATGGCCTGCACGAGGTTTTTTCCCGTACCGCTTCCGCCGCAAAGACCGATCACAAGCATCTCATCGTCCCCTTTGCTCATAATTATACATAATAAGTATACTACATTATTCCGCGATTGTCAAGGAATGGAACGCGCAAAATACCGCCTTTTACAAATCGCCGCGCTCTTCTGCAAAGCGAAAAGAAATGACGGTCAAATCTTGACTTGCGGGGTAAAACGTGGTATAATTATTGGTAGGTTAAAAATCCGCAAGGGGGGATTTTCTTTGAAGACAGTAGCCATTGTCAGCGAATTCAACCCCTTTCACAACGGCCATAGGTACTGCATTGACGAGGTGCGCCGCCACTACGGTGAGGACACCTGTATCATTGCCCTAATGAGTGGAAACTATACCCAACGCGGAGACGTGGCCCTGGCCGATAAATTCACCCGTGCGGCGGCCGCTGTGCGCGGCGGCGTGGATCTTGTTCTTGAGATCCCCTTCCCTTACTCGGTCTCCAGCGCCGAATATTACGCCAATGCCGGCGTTTCTATGGCGGCCTCACTTGGGATCGTAGATGTCTTGGCCTTTGGCAGTGAATGTGGAGACGTCGACCGTCTTTCCGATGTGGCTTCCAAGCTGGCCTCATCGGACTATCAGGAGGCGCTTCGCTCGGCTCTGCGTAATGTCCCCTCCCTTGGCTATGCTCAGGCGGCGCAAGCGGCCTACGCATCACTTTACGGAGACAGCGAGGCCTCCGTTCTGGCAACGCCCAACGATACGTTGGCTGTCCGTTACCTCGTTGCCAATCAGAGACTTACAAAGCCGCTTGAGGTCTTTTGTGTCAAGCGCCAGGGCTCTTACCATGCCACCTCGCTTGATACTATGGCTTCGGCTACAGCGATCCGTGCCGCCATCGACCGTGGCGATCTTGCCGCAGCGTATAACGCGATGCCGTCACCCGCGGCGGCGCTCATTCGAGAGGCCGTGGACAACGGCAAAGCCCCCGCCAAGCTTTCCTATCTTGGCAACGTATTTCTATCGTTTCTTAGACTTGCACCGTCAGGCGATGCCGACGAGCTTTCAGGAAGGCTCGCCGCCGCCGCTTTGAACGCTGCAGATCTTGAAGAATTCTTTACGCTTGTCGCTACCAAGCATTACACCCACGCACATTTGCGCCGCACCCTCTGGCACCGTCTTTTCGGCGTTACCTCTGCCGATCTGCAGACACCGCCCGCTTACACGCAGGTGCTCGCGCACAACGCCCGTGGACGTGCGGCGCTTCGCCGCGCTTCCCGCCTTACCACGCTTGCGCTCCTGACAAAGCCGGCCGACGGCCAAAGCTTAAAGGGAGACGCCGGGCGGCAGGTAGCTCTGTCCCAGAGAGCCGACCGCCTCTACCCCTTGGCTATGCCAAGGCCCGTGGCGGGAAACGCCGCCATGAAGGCGGCACCGTTCTGCGAAGGTTAGCGAATTTTCCCGACCGAATTCCTATGTCTCCTTTTGTCAAATGAATTGACAATATTTGGTAGGCGTGGTAGGATAGTCGGTGAAAAGGACAGGCAGTCATTTTCAATTTTTGAAAGGAGTCATCATGGAGGCAATTGGCATTCAGGGAAAATTCTTGGAGTATAAGGGAAAGCCCTTGGTTCGTCAGGGCAATGAGATCTACTACGGAGATATGGCGGAGAAATATTATCTGTTTCTTCTCGTTATGTCCGAGGTTGAGGACCCCACCCTTAAGACCAAGCTTCCCGGCAAGGTCATGGTTCAGATCCTTCCCACCGCCGGAGGAAGCCCCTATAAGCAAAAGGTTGTGGACGGGCTCTATGAGGCCTTTGATTTGGGAACTGCCTGGCTCGAGAGAGCAAACAAACAATAATAGGTTTTCCTTTTCAATTGCCGGCCGACTTGGCCGAGGAGGTAGCAATTGTGAAGAAAGATCCCCAAAAACGCCCACTCCCCTACAAAACGGTATTCGCCTGTCTTCTGTTCTTCGTCATTGCCGTGCTGCTGGTCTCCTGCGAGGCGCAGTCACTGGTTGGCAATTGGCGCGGAGACGGTGCGGATACCGTTTATCATTCTCTCCCTGTGACGACGGCCGAGACGAGCGCCGTCACAACGGCGCCGCCCGTCACCACAAGCGCTGAAACGACAACGGCGCTTGCCACAACAGCGGCGCCACCGGTAACGACGATGCCCGAGCCACCCGGATCTCCCTATTATAATCCGTTATCCGGCCTCCCTTGCTCGCAAAAAGAGTCCGTGGCCCGTCCCATCGGCTTTTGCGTGAAAGAGGCGGCTGGGAGCGTCATTGCGCTGGCCGATGCGGTGATTGAAGCACCGACGGAGGCGACCGCTACGCGGCTGATGCTCCTAAAGTGCGGCGGCACCTCGCTTTGGTCTCACCTTACCGCGGCTTCCATACGCCCGTATCTTGCGGCGATGTCTCACGATCTGTTTGCCATCTCCGTATACCGCGGCACCTCGGATCTCGATCGTGAAAGTGCAAGTTTCCTTTACAATACGATCGATCTTCGCGAGACCGCCGTCCGTGACAAGGATCCGGAGGCACTTCTTGCCGCGATTACCGCAGCCGCCTATCAGACGTCGGTCGCGGGGAGCATTGCCCTCCCCTATACGCTTGGCGAGGTCGGTACCACGGCAACGCCGAACGAGGGGAGATCCACGTACGTCTCGATTCCGTATAGCACAGAAGCTGTCACCGCCTTTACTTACGACCCTCTGACAAAAAGCTATACCATGCGCACATCGGCAGCGCTTTCTGCCTCCGAGAGCGTTTTCCCCACCTTTACCAACGTTCTCGTTCTTTTTCACGACGCCACTCGGCGCGTGAGTAAGGACGGCGTTGAGCTGACACTGGACACCGCCCTCGGCGGCACGGGGTACTATATTTCAAACGGCGGGCACCGTCAGCTTCTGTGGCGGCGAGACCCCGTCACCTCCCATCTTTACTTCACCGACACCGACGGTGTTCCCCTGGTAATCAACCGCGGAAAGACGTACATTGGTATGACGACCTTTGAATATCGTGAGGAGTTGATCCTCAAC
>JAFVYX010000067.1 GCA_017500625.1 Clostridia bacterium
ACCATAGAGGCATCTTACACGGAGACGCTTACTATGAGATCACTTACCTACCGCCACACGATCACGGCGTGCTGTCTGTCCTCGGTGACGATGGCGGCCACCAACAATCTGCCGCCCCTTTTGTTTTTGATCTTCCACGAGAGCTTCGGGATCCCACTTTCGCGGATCACGCTTCTGATCACGGCCAACTTTGTCATTCAGCTGACGGTCGACTTCCTGGCGGCGCTCTTTGCCGATCGGGTGGGCTACCGCCCCCTCATCGTGCTGTCGGGCCTCTTTTCGGCCGTGGGCCTGTGCTGCCTCGGCACTCTGCCCTTCCTCTTTTCGAGCGCGTGGCTCGGGCTTCTTCTCGGCGACGTGCTTTACGCCCTCGGCTCGGGGCTCGGGGAAGCGCTCGTCAGCCCCTTGGTGGAGGCCTGCCCCACACGCAATAAGGCCGCGATGATGGGCTTCCTCCATTCCTTTTACTGTTGGGGCAGCGTTCTTGTGATCCTGCTGTCCACGGCGTTTCTGGCGCTCGGTGGCAAGGAGCTCTGGTGGCTTCTTCCTCTTCTTTGGGCGATCCTGCCCGCCTTCAATTCGGTGGCGCTGGCCGTGGTCCCTCTGCCCCCCATGGAGAGCGCCGCCCGACCGTCGGCCGCTTCGACCGCTCCGCCCCACCTTTCTCTGCTGCGCCGCCCTCTCTTTTGGGTGTTCCTTGTTGTGATGGCGGCGGCGGGCGCTTCCGAGCTTTCGATGAACCAATGGGTCTCCGCCTTTGCCGAGGCGGGGCTGGGGATTGGTAAGGCCGTGGGGGATCTTCTCGGCCCCTGTCTTTACGTGGCCCTGATGGGCACCGCGCGTCTCTTTTTTGCCCGTATGAGCGAGCGGATCGATCTCCGCCTCTTTCTGATCCTCGGTGGCCTCGGCGGCGCGCTCGGCTACCTTCTCGCCGCCCTCTCTCCCTCCCCCGCCCTCGCCCTTGTCGGCTGTGGTGTTGTCGGTCTTTCGGTGGGAATGCTCTGGCCCGGGGCGCTGAGTCTTGCCGCCGCCCGTCTCGAAAACGGCTCAACTCTCCTCTTTTCTCTCTGCGCCCTTTTCGGCGATCTTGGTTGCTCTCTCGGGCCGACGGCGGTGGGGCTGATCGCCTCCATGACGGGCGGCAACATTGCCCGCGGCCTCTTGCTCGCGGCGGCATTCCCGTTGCTCTTTGCCCTGCTTCTTCTTGCGGTTGGTAAAGCAAAAAAGAATAACGCACCGATCGAAAATCGATAAATGTAAACAAAACAATACAAAAAAGACCGAGGAAGCGATCCCTCGGTCTTTTTTGTTACTCAATCCTCCGAGGCGCCGTCGTGCTTTTCGGCGTAATCGAGGATCCCCGCTCCTATGACGAGCAAAAGCAAAGAAATGCCGAAGCTATCGACCCAGAAGGCAAAGTGCGTCGAGAGCCAGAGCGCGTTGTAGCCCCCCACGGTGGCCCCCGCCGTCAGCGCGACGAGAAAGCCGAGCGCCGCGTACAGCGGCACAAGCCCGAGGAGCAAAAGACGCAGGGCGCGTGGGGAAAAGGCGGTATAGTACGAGGAAAGAAAGGCGATCGGCTTCATGGAGACCTCCTTGCATATGTTTTTTATTTTTATTCCGCTTGCTTCTTGGCTTGATTATAGTGGTTTTTATAAAGAACCGCAAGCCATTATTTCTTCCTATGCTACCTGTTTTTAGAAAAACTTTGCGAAAAACGGTATATTTTACCGAAAGCCCCTCCTATTTTCTGAATATTTACGCATTCCCTCGGAGTCCGACGGATAAAAGGAAACTTTTGCCAGTTTGCCTTGCTTGGGTAGGCAAGGCAAACGCGCGTGCCCGTACGCGCTTTGGTAAAATGGTGGCATCAAAGCTAAGGAGCCGCTCTATGTCCGAGTCCACGCTTCCCGTTTCCGTTACCGTCCGCAGGACCGCGGTCCGCACACCCCTGGCGGGGCTTTGCCTCACCTACCGCCTGATTACGGACGGCGACCGCCGACGGGTGGAGATCCTGGCGGAGGACGGGCGCGGCAAGCGGTGCGAGAGCGTTGGCGGCTTTCCCTCGGACGCCGCGGCCGAGCGCTTTTTTTGCCGTGCTCTTGACGCGGCCGTCACCCCCTATACGCTGGTGGCACTGTACGACGATTGGCTGGCCTCCGAGCTTTGAGATCGGGAGCTTCCTTCCCC
>JAFVYX010000012.1 GCA_017500625.1 Clostridia bacterium
ATTCCTTTCCGTTCCAGCAGTAGGTGCAAAGCTTGCAGGCGGGCAGACCGATGGCCTCGATCACGCCCTCCAGCGACTGAAATTCAAGCGAAGCAAAGTGAAGCTTCTCGGCAATGGCACGGCGCAGGGCGCGGCCGCGCTCGGTCTTGCCGTCACGGTATTCCTCAAGGTGGTCGTCCCCCGCTTCGCCCTCCAGCTCACGGATCACGCGGCGGGCAAACAGCTCCATATCGCTCCTTGCGGGAGAGAAGTTGAGGTACTTGCAGCCGTAAAGGATCGGGGGGCAGGCCGAGCGCATATGCACGCTCTCGGCGCCGTTGTCGTAGAGGAAGTCCACCGTCTCCTTCAGCTGCGTGCCGCGGACGATCGAGTCGTCCACAAAGAGCAGATTCTTGCCCTCGATCAGCTCGTGGATGGGATCTGCTTCATCTTGGCAACGCGGCTTCTGTCCACCTGGCTCGGCGGCATAAAGCTGCGCGGCCACGTGGGGGTGTACTTGATGAAGGGACGGGCAAACGGCACGCCGCTCTCGTTCGCGTAGCCGATGGCGTGCGGCGTGCCCGAGTCGGGAACGCCACCCACGTAATCGATGCCCTCGGTGTCGCCCGCCTCCTGGTCGTTCGTGGCCATGATGCGGCCGTTCCGATCGCGCATCGCCTCCACGGTTACCCCCTCGTAGCACGAGGTGGGATACCCGTAGTAGGAAAAGAGGAAGGAGCAAAGGCGCATCTCCTCACGGGGCTCCGAAAGGCGCGTGATGCCCGCGGGCGTGATATGCACGATCTCGCCGGGGCCAAGCTCCCGCTCGGCAGAATAGCCAAGCTTCTGGTAGGCAAAGGACTCAAAGGTCACGCAAAAGCCCTCGTCCTTTTTGCCGATGAGCACGGGCAGGCGCCCCATACGGTCGCGCGCGGCGATGAGACTCCCGTCCTCGCAAAGAATGAGGATCGAGAGGGCGCCCTCGATGACCTCTTGCACGTGGAGAATGCCCTCGCGAAAATCGTCCTTCGTGTCGATGAGCGCGGCCACAAGCTCGGTCGAGTTGACCTTGCCACCCGTCATGGCGTCAAAGTGACGGCCGCGGCGCGTGAGGTACTCGGACGCCAGCTCCTCGGCGTTCATTACGCCGCCGACGGTGCAGATCGCGTAGCTCCCGAGGTGAGAGCGCATCAGCATCGGCTGAGGGTCCTTGTCGCTGATGCACCCGATGGCGGCGGTGCCGCGCATCTCCTCAAACACGTTCTGGAATTTGGTGCGGAAGGGCGCGTTTTCAATGCTGTGGATCGAGCGTTGAAGCCCGATCTCCTTATCGTAGGCGGCCAGCCCTGCGCGGCGCGTGCCGAGGTGGGAGTGATAGTCGACGCCGAAGAAGACGTCGGACAGGCACTCCTCGGTCAGGGTTGCCCCGAAAAATCCACCCATAGCGGCTCCTTACGCGAAGAAGAGCTCCGAAAGCGTCATGGGATCGATGTACTCGCCGTTCTTGTAAACGCGCATATTGCCCGAGGCGATCTCGTCGATGAGCATCACGTTGCCGTCGGCATCGTAGCCGAACTCAAACTTGATGTCGTAAAGCACGAGGCCCTTCTCGAGAAGATCGTCCGCCACGATGCGCGTGATCTTCTGCGTCATCGCCTTCATATCCTCGTACTGCTCGTCGGTCATAACGCCGAGGGCGACAAGCCCCTCCTTGGTGACCAGGGGATCGCCCTTTTCGTCGTTTTTGAAGGTCATCTCGACGTAATCGGGCAGGTCGGCGCCCTCCTCGATGTAATCGCTGTAGCGGCGGTAGAAGCTGCCGACCGCCTTGTGACGGCAGATGACCTCAAGGCCCTTACCAAAGACGCGGGCGGGAAGCACCTCCATCGTGGTGTCGGCCAGCGAGGCGTTCACGTAATGGGTAAGAATGCCGGCGGCGTTGACCTTCTCAAAGAAGTAGATCGACATACGCAGATTGACGTCACCCACACCGTCGATCGTCAGACCGACCGCGTTCTCGCCGGGATCGAACACGCCGTCCTTGCCGGTGCAGTCGTCCTTGAACTTCAGAAGGTAGTTGCCGTTGTCGAGTGCGAAAACATCCTTGGTCTTGCCCTTGTAAACGAGTTTCATAGTGGTTCTCCTTGTATGAAAATTTTTATTTTTATTTTTTACTTGCCGGCCAGCGCCTCGGTGAGGGCGCGGTCACGCTCGAGTACCTTGGCGGCATCGGCCGCGCGGCGCGCGTCCAGACGCTCGGCCAGCGCCTCATCGGAAACGGCCAGGATCTCGGCCGCGAGGAGCGCCGCGTTGGCACCGCCGCCGATCGCCACCGTCGCCACGGGAATGCCCGAGGGCATCTGCACGGTGGAAAGGAGCGCGTCCATACCGTCCAGCACCGAGGACTTGCAGGGAATGCCGATGACGGGAAGCGTCGACTGTGCCGCCACAGCCCCTGCCAGGTGCGCCGCCATACCCGCCGCCGCGATCAGAACGCCAAAGCCGTTCTTCCTCGCGTTTTTGGCAAATTCGGCCGCCTCCGTGGGCGTGCGGTGGGCCGAATAGATGTGTGCCTCAAAGGGGATCTCCAGCTCACGCAGGACCGTGAAGGCCTTTTCGAGAATGGGAAGATCGCTGTCGCTTCCCATAAGGATTCCGACTTTTTTCATAGTTGCTCTCCTTTTGTGAAATTAAAAAAGGCACAGTAACCCTTGCGAAATCACTGCGCCCAGACGGTCGGCATTCGGTCTCCCTGCTCCCCCGCGGTGGTCTCCGCGCTTCCGTCAGTTGCAGGGCCGTGCGCGTCTTTCACGCGCGTAATATTCAATTGCAACCATAGTATATCATTTCCTTTCATTTTTGTCAAGCGATTTTCGGAAATCGGCCTCGACACAATGCACGAAAATCGGACGCCCTTTTCCTTTCTTTTTGATACCCCTTGACTTTTCGGCACTCGGGTTGTATAATTCATACTTGTATGAAAAGTATGTCGAAAGGAGAACGCCGTGAGCAGCAAGGGCAAGCACCTTTTGGGCAAGCGGAGCGGACGCCACGTCTTCGGTACTGTGCGCGTCGGTGAGCGCGGGCAGATCGTGATCCCCAAGGAGGCCCGCGAGGTCTTCGGGATCGTGCCGGGGGACACGCTGATGGTCCTCGGCGACGAGAAGCACGGGATCTTCATCTCAAAGCCCGACGACGTTTACAGCATGGCGGACGAGATGTTCCGCAAAATGGAGGAAGAGGAATGAAGGACATCGAAAGGATCTATCGGGAGCTCGGCATCTCCGCCGAGGTCTATGCCTACGGAGAGGCGGCGCTCTCGCGCCTTCGCGAGCGCTTTGCCGACATTGACGAGGTGGCCGACTCCAACCAGCAGAAGGTGCTCTCGGCCATGCAGAAGAACCGCGTGAGCGCCACCCACTTTGCCGCTACCACGGGGTACGGCTACAACGACGCAGGGCGCGATGCCCTGGAAGCCGTGTACGCCGGCACCTTCCATACCGAGGCGGCGCTCGTCCGTCCGCAGATCACCTGCGGCACCCACGCCCTGACCGTGGCCCTCTCGGCCAATCTCCGTCCGGGCGACGTGCTGCTCTCCCCCGTGGGTGCGCCCTACGACACGCTTGAGGAGGTCATCGGCATTCGCCCCTCGCCCTGCTCTTTGGCCGAATACGGCGTCTCCTACCGTCAGGTCGATCTTTTGCCAAGCGGCGCCATCGACTACGAGGGCGTGGCCGCGGCGCTCACCAAGGACGTGGCGCTCGTCACCATTCAGCGCTCGAAGGGCTACGCCACGCGCCCGACGCTCTCGGTCGCCGAGATCGGCAAGCTCATCGCCTTCATCAAGGAGCGCCACCCCACCTGCAAGGTGATGGTCGATAACTGCTACGGCGAGTTTGTGGACGTCATTGAGCCGAGCGACGTCGGCGCCGATATGACGGTCGGCTCGCTCATCAAGAACCCCGGCGGCGGCCTGGCCCCGATCGGCGGCTACATCGTCGGCACGCGGGAGTGCGTTGAGCGGTGCGCGTACCGTCTCTCGGCCCCCGGCCTCGGGCAGGAGGTGGGCGCCAACCTCGGCCTTCTCACCTCGCTCTTTCAGGGCTTCTTCTTGGCGCCGACCGTGGTGGCCTCGGCCCTCAAGGGCGCGATCTTTGCCGCCAACCTCTATGAGCCGCTCGGCTTCCCCGTCATTCCGAACGCCACCGAGCCGCGCCACGACATCATTCAGGCCGTCTCGCTCGGCAGTGCCGAGGGCATGATCGCCTTCTGTGCGGGCATTCAGGGCGCGGCCCCCGTCGACAGCTACGTCACCCCCATTCCCTGGGAGATGCCGGGCTACGACTCGGAGGTCATCATGGCGGCGGGCGCCTTCATTCAGGGCTCGTCGATCGAGCTATCGGCCGACGGCCCCATTCGCCCGCCCTACGCCGTCTATTTCCAGGGGGGCCTCACCTTCTACAACGCCAAGCTCGGCGTTCTGCTCTCGCTCCAAAAGCTTTGTGACCGCGGCCTTGTGACGCTGCCGAAGCTTTAATTTAGACAAGTATTCTTTACAGGAGACGGTACTATGTGGTTTTTACTTTCCCTAACGGCGTTCCTTTTCTGGAGTGGCTCGGACTTCTTCTCGAAGCTCGGCTCTCACCCGCGTGACAAGTATTCGCACTGGAAAATGGTCATGGCGGTGGGCGCCGTCATGGGTCTGCACGCCCTCTTCGAGGTCACGGTGAACAGCGTTTCGGTCACCTTCTCGGACATTCTCGCCTACCTCCCTGCCTCGGCCCTTTACATCGGCTCGATGATCCTCGGCTATGCGGGGCTCCGTTACATTGAGCTTTCGGTCTCCTCGCCCATCTGCAACGGCTCGGGCGCTGTGGCCGCCATTCTCTGCATCATCTTCCTCCAGGAGCTGCCGACGGCGCTCGGCTGGATCGGCGTTGC
>JAFVYX010000068.1 GCA_017500625.1 Clostridia bacterium
GACGTGGGGTGCGGTGCGGGCTTCCCCTCCCTGCCGCTCGCCATCGTGCGCCCCGATCTCACGGTGACGGCCAGCGACGCGACCGCAAAAAAGACCGCCTTTGTGGCGATGGCGGCCGAGCGGCTGGGGCTCTCCCACGTCCGCACGCTGACGGGCCGCGCCGAGGAGCTGGCGCGCACCGAGCATCGCGATGCCTACGACGTGGCCACCGCCCGTGCTGTGGCCGCCCTGCCGACGCTCCTTGAGCTTTGTGTGCCCTTTATCCGTGAGGGCGGCCTCTTCCTTGGCCTTAAGGGCCGCTCCGCCATGCAGGAGCTGGAGGCCTCGCGCCACGCGATCGGCGAGCTGAAATGTAAGGTAAGGTTTACAAAGGAATATGAGATCGGCGAGGGAGATGCTGCGCAAGCGCGCGGGATCCTCCTTCTTGAAAAGCTGGCGCCCACCCCCGCGACCTATCCGAGGGCCTATGCCAGAATGAAATCGCGTCCGCTGTAAGAGACGAAAAGAAACAAAAAAAACGGGCTTCCGAGGGAAGCCCGTTTTTCTTACGCACCCAGCGTGTATTTGGTGAGGTAGCCCTCAAAGCTTTCGGTAAAGGCGGCGTCATCGCCGTGCTTGACCGAATTGAGGTACTTGTGCGCGTCGTAGCTACCGCGCGCCTCATCGATGACGGCGACGGCGATGTTGGAGCAATGGTCGGAGATGCGCTCAAAGTTGTTGAGGATATCCGAAAGCACAAAGCCAAGCTCGATCGTGCAGTTGCCGTTCTGCAGGCGGCGAATGTGGTTGTCCTTAATGGTGGCGATGAGCCCGTCGATGACCTGCTCCAGCGGCTCTACGTGGGCGGCGGCAGACAGGTCGTTCTGCTCATAGGCGGCCCCCATAAGGAAGAGGATCTCGGTGACGGCATTGGACAGCACGCGCAACTCCTCCTGCGCCTCCTGCGAGAAGGCGATCTTCTTCTCGTGGATCTCGCGCGAGGTATCGAGAAGGTTGGCGGCGTGGTCGGAAATGCGCTCGAAGTCCCCGATCGTATGGAGCATACGTGAGACGAGGGCGTTGTCGCTTTCGGTGATCTCCATCGCCGAGATGCGGACAAGGTAGGCACCGAGGACGTCCTCGTATTCGTCGACCAGCTGCTCGTTGTCCTCGATCACAGCGCCCGCCCCCTCATTGTAATTGAAGAGGTTGTAGATCGAATAGAGCACGGTCTTACGGGAGATGACGCACATACGCTCGGTGAGATTGGCGCACTCGGCCACGGCGACGGCGGGAGTGCGGAGCAGAAGCTCATCAAGGTAGGGCTGCTCCTCGCGGCGGCGGACAAGCTTGGGATCGTCGGGTACGAGGCGCATACCGACCTTCACGAGCCAGCCGACAAGAGGAAGCTGCACGAGAGAGTTTAAGATACTGTAAAGGGTGTGGAACCCCGCGATATAGACGGCCTCGGCCGCCAGGTCGTTCAGCGGGAAGTGGAAGATCGCATCAAGCGCATAGTAGATAATCATAAACGCGACGCCGCCCACCGCCTTGATAAAGAGCTGAGTGAAGGCCACGCGCTTGGCGTCACGGTTGGCGCTGATCGAGGAGAGGATGCCCGTGATGCAGGTGCCGATGCTGGCGCCGATCACAAAGGGAATGGCCACCTGCATGGGGATCATGCCCGGGGTGGCGATGACGATCGCCTGGAGGAGCGCGATCGAGGCCGAGGAGGACTGGATCACGGCGGTGATGAAGATACCGACAAGGAGCGCCAGCACGGGGTTGGACATGCCCTCGATGATATTTTCAAAGGTGGGATCGCTCTTTAAGGGCTCAATGGCCTCCTTCATCAGGCGCATGCCGTACATCAGAACGGCAAAGGCAACGAAGATGTGAGCCACGCTCCGCTTCTTTTTATCCTTGGAGATGAGCAGCACCATGATCGATCCGAAGGCCAGAACGGCCGAGAAGTTCTCGGGCTCCAGCATCTTCATAAAGCCGCTCTCGCCGCTGATACCCGAAAGGCTGATGAGCCACGCCGTGACGGTGGTGCCGATGTTGGCACCCATCAGCACGGGGATCGAGGAGGCAAAGTCGAGAAGGCCCGAGTTGACGAGACCGACAAGAAGGACCGTGGTGGCCGACGAGGACTGAATGACCGCCGTCACCGCCGCACCGAGGAGCATGGCGATGAAGGGCTTTTTGGTCATGGTGTGGAGCATCTTCTCGAGACGGCCGCCCGCCAGCTTTTCGAGATTGGCGGACATGATGTCCATACCGTAAAGCAGGAAGGTGACGCCGCAGAGAAGGAGCAGGACGCTGAAGAAATCAAATCCCATAGTTGCTTTCCTTTGCTTTTATTTTTGTCGCATCAAGCGTTTTCTACAAGGGAGATAAAGCGATCGAAGGCGGCAAGACCGCACTCATCGCGCTTAAAGACGGCAGTATTGTCAAGGATCGCGGCGCAAACGCGGTTGACGCGGTCACGCACGGCGCGCTCGGCCTCGGCGGGGGCAAGGGCGGTACCATGCTCCGCCACCAAAGAGGCGATCATATCGGCGTGGACCGCGAGGGGGTGATCCTCCGCGCGAAGGGCGGCGGCATCGTAGGGCGTCTCCCCCGAAAGAATCGCCGCGACGTCGGCCAGCTGAGTCTTGAGGCGGCCGGGGAGAATGAAGCGGCCCATGGCCTCGATAAGACCAATGCCCTCCTTTTTGATGTTGTGGTACTCGGGGTGGGCGTGGTAGATGCCGTCGGGATACTCCTCGCTCGTGCGGTTGTTGCGGAGGATCATATCCATAATATAGACGTCACCCACGCGACGGGCGATCGGCGAGAGGGTGTTGTGCGGCACGTCGCCGCTCTTGGCGTGGATCCCGATCTCGGGAGCCGAGAAGTCACGCCACGCCTCAATGACGCGGACGGCCACGGCAAGGAGCGCCGCACGGTCGGAGCTTTCAAGACGCAAGGCGCTGTTATACCACGAGAGACGCCCGAGCTTTACCGTGGGGTAGGCGGGCAGGACGTAGGTCTTTTCGACGGGGGCCTTCTGCATCGGGAGCAGAGTGCCGCCGCCCTGGTAGTGCTCGTGATTGAGGATCGAGCCGCCGACGATGGGAAGGGCGGCGTTGCTGCCGATGAAGTACTGCGGAAAGGCGTCCACAAAGTCAAGGAGCTTTGCGGGGGTGGTGGCGTCCACCTTCATCGGGGTATGGGCGCGCGAGATCGCAATGCAATGCTCGCGGTAATAGGCGTAGGGAGAATACTGCATGAACCAATCCTCGCCCCCCATGGTGATGGAAAGCGTGCGGAGATTTCCGCGGGCGGGGTGCGTGAGCGTTCCCTCGTAGCCCTCGTTCTCCTGGCAGAGCGCGCAGGCGGGGTACTTCTCGGTCTGCTTCGGTGCCGTGAGGAGCTTCGCGATCTCCTTGTTGCTCTTTTCGGGCTTGGAAAGATTGATCGTGATCTCGAGGGTATTGTCGCCGTCACGGTACTCCCACTCCCTATTACGGGAAATGGCCGTTTTCTGAATGTAATCGTTATGAATGCAAAGCGAATAGAACCACGCTATGGCGGCGTCCAGCCCCTCGGCCTGCTTCTTTTTCTCAAAAAGCGCGTTGATCGCCGAGGGCGGCGGCGTCATAAGTCCCATGACCTCGGTGGCGAAGATCGCCTCGTAACCCTCCTCACAAAGGTCACGCTCACGCGCATAGGTGCGGAGCTTCTCGGTGAGAGCGTCGGGCACGTCCAGCGCGGCCACGTGAGTCGTGTCGGCCTCGGCCGCTGTGGCGCCGTCCAGACGCAAGGCCGCCAGCAAGCGGTTGCGGAGCCAAGGGGTGTCCAGCGGATCAAGCGAAAGGTGGGCCTTGGCGTAAGCCAGAAGCTCCTCGACCAAAATTTTTCCGTCCATAAACAGTTTTTCCTCCGTGAGTTCGGTGGTTCGGGTAGCCCAAATCCCACCATTATACATTCTACAACAAATATTTGAAAAAGTCAAGAAAAATCCCCACGCGCTCGCGTGGGGACCTTTCTGCGGAACGCCCCCCGCAGGCATGCAAGGAGCACGTCGAGGGGGCGGGTGGCGGTTTATGCCTGAATCCGCTGTGCTGTGCGGGAAAATTCCGTGGAGAAATTTTCGTTCTCCGACCCGAAGCCGTATTCTCATACGGCGAGCGGAAGGAAACGGAAATTTATGCCTGAATTTTCCGCACAGGGAGAGAGGCGGCCGCGATGCTCTGTCCCACTCGGCGCATCTTCTCGTTGGGCATCGAGATCTTAACGCCGAGGTTGGGGTATTCCTCGTCCAGCACACGCTGGGCGCGGGCCATAAGAATGTCGCCGCCCTTGCCGCTGGTCACGCGACCGAGAATGATGAGGTGATTGATCTTATAGAAACGGCTGTAAAACGCCGTGGTGTAGCCAAGATAGGTGCCGATGTCCTCGTAGATCGCGGCGGCGACGGGGGAGTCCTCCTCCATCATCTTCTGTACGATCTTCAGCTTCTCGGCGGGGGCAAGCCCCTCGGGGAAGGTGATACCCGCATAGCCCGCCAGCTTGATGACGGCGTCCTGCGAGAAGTACTGCGCGCCAACGCCGATGTCGTCGGCGGCCTCGTCGTAGCCCGCCTCGGGCGAGAGGTCCACGGGCACGAAGGCCAGCTCGTTGAGCCAACCGTTGATGCCGCCCTCAACATTGATGTAGCCGCCCGCCTCCGAGGTACCCATAGCGATGCCGAGAACGCCGTTCTCGCCGAGCGACATGCTCCCCGCGAGAGCCGTCACGTCACCGTCGTTGGCGACCTCAATGGGCGCGCCGATCTCCCGCGCGGCGTTCAGGTAGATGTCCTTGACGTGGGCATCGAAATCCTCCTTCGGGATCTTGCGGAAAAGGCTGGCCAGCATGGCGCGGTTGTTGACGTAGATGCCCGCGCTCGAAACGCCGATCGCGTCGACACGCGGCATTTTTGAAGCCACCGACTTCATCGCGGCCACGATGCCGTCGTAGTGGTAGTGCCAATCGGCCGTGGTCTTGGGGTTCCACACGACCTCCTCACTGTATACGGTCTCACCGTCGATGACAGCGCTGACCTTGCGGTCGCTTCCGCCCGCATCAAAGCCGATGCGGCAGCCGTCCAGGTGGCCGCCAAGCTGGAGAGTCTTCTTGGTGGTGGCGGGAACCTCGTCGGCACTCGCACACGCGACGATCTCAAAATCGGCCTCGTAGACCCCGGCCATCATCTCGGCGTCCTTGTGATGCACGCCGCCCGGGGCGTACTCGCGACGCATTCTCTCGATGACGTAGGCGGGGGCGTGGAGATAGATCCTGTGACCGCCGATCACCCAAAGAAGGGTCTTGGCCAGGCGCTCAATGAAGAGATAGTTCTCCTCCTCGTGCCCCTCGGCAAAGATCGGAAGGGTCAGGGCGTAGGCATTGCCGCCGCCCGTAACGCCAACGGTGGCGGTGAGGTCGCCGGCGGCCGCAGCGGCACGCTCGAACTCCTCTAGCTCTACAAGGAAGGGACGATAATGCTTGTCCAGCGTCGGTTTGAATTTCATAGCGTTGTCCTTTCTTGGTGGTATTTTCAATAATATTGTAGCATCTTGCCACCGCGCTGTCAACGAATATCGAGAGGTTTAGCCGATTTTACCGTTTTTTTGGCAGATACTACGGGAGCGGCGAGGCGGCGAGGAAAAGGCGAGGAAAAGTCGTGCGCCGTTGATTGACAAAGCGGCACGGGTGTTGTATAATGAGAGGAAAAGACACAAAAAAGGGAGATGCGCATGGCTCGTATTTATTCCTCGGTGGAGGCGCTCATCGGTGAGACGCCCCTTTTGGCCCTCGACCGTCTGACAGGCGAGGTGGGGCTTTCGGCCAGGATCCTGGCCAAGCTGGAGGGTCACAACCCTGCCGGCTCGGCCAAGGACCGCGTGGCATTGGCAATGATCGAGGCGGCGGAGGCCGAGGGGAAGCTCACCCCCGGCGGCACCGTGATCGAGCCGACCTCGGGCAATACCGGCATCGGTCTTGCCGCCGTGGCGGCGGCACGCGGCTACCGCGCCGTGATCGTAATGCCCGACAGCATGTCGGTGGAGCGCCGCCGTCTGATGAGCGCTTACGGCGCCGAGGTGGTGCTGACCCCCGGTGCCCTCGGTATGGCGGGGGCGATCGCAAGGGCCGAGGAGATTTGTGCCGCCACGCCGAATTCCTATCTCCCCTCCCAGTTTGAAAACCCCGAAAACCCCGCCGTGCATTACCGCACCACGGGCCCTGAGCTGTTCCGCGATACCGACGGGGAGCTTGACTTCCTTGTGGCGGGCATCGGCACGGGCGGCACGATCACGGGGGTGGGGCGTTACCTTAAGGAAAGGATCCCCTCGCTCCGCGTCATCGGCGTTGAGCCGGCGGGCTCGCCCGTCCTCACCGAGGGGCGCTCGGGTGCCCACGGCCTGCAAGGCATCGGCGCGGGATTCGTTCCGAAAACGCTGGACACGGCTCTCCTTGACGAGGTGCTGACCGTCACCGAGGCGGAGGCCGCCGAGGCCGCGCACCGCTTGGCCGCCACCGAGGGCGTGCTGGCGGGGATCTCGGGCGGGGCGGCGCTCTCGGCCGCTGTGCGCCTCGCAGCGCGGCCTGAATGCTGTGGGAAAAGGATCGCCGTGATCCTGCCCGACACAGGGGAACGCTATCTGTCGTCGCTGTATGCGACCGAGTAAGGAGACGTTATGTAAGAGACTATGATCAAAAACACCGCCGAGGCCCTCTTCGCCGCCGAGGAGGGAGGCCCCTCTTATCTGGGACTCGCCGAGTGCGTTCCTACCCTCATTCACGACCTTCTGGCCGTTCTGTTTCCGCGCCACGTCGGCGCCGTCGCCGAGGACTCCCCCGCCCTGCGTGAGGAGCGACTCCTGACGGCGCGCGCGACCCTTCTCACCGCCCTTTCCTACGTTATGGCCAAGGGCGAGGAGCGCGAGGCCGTGGCCGACGGCTTCCTTGCCGAGCTGCCCGAGATCCTTGACGTTCTCAAGACCGACATTCTCGCCGCCTATCAGGGCGACCCCGCCGCGCGCCACACCGACGAGGTCATTCTTTGCTATCCCGCCTTTACGGCGATCAGCACCTTCCGCCTGGCACACGCGCTCTTTTTGCGCGGTGTGCCGATCCTGCCGCGCATGATGACCGAGCACGCCCACGAGCGCACGGGCATCGATATTCACCCGGGCGCCACGGTCGGACGCTACTTCTTCATTGACCACGGCACGGGCGTTGTCATCGGTGAGACCACCACGATCGGCGAGCACGTCACCCTCTACCAGCACGTCACCCTCGGCGCCAAAAACTTTGAGGTCGGCGCGGACGGCACGCTCGTCAAGGGCATCAAGCGTCACCCCGACATCGGCAATCACGTGGTCATCTACGCCGGTGCCACGATCCTTGGCGGCCGCACCGTCATTGGCGACGGCGCCGTGGTGGGCGGCAACGTGTGGCTCACGCATTCTCTTGCCGCCGGCGAGACGATCGTCACCCGCCCCGCCAACGAAAAGAAGGGCACGCCGCCCCTACCGCAGTAAGCCGCGACTCCACTCTGTAAACAAAACCTTCCATTAAAGCAAGCGTCCCCCTTCCTTTGGGGCCGCTTGCTTTTCGTTTTTTCTCTCGCCGACGCGCGGCGGCGATGCTTTCTCGTGATGGAATTCTCCCCGAAAATCCGAGGTTTTTCGACCTCTCTACTCTCCGTAGAGCCGTTTTTCAAAACTCCACGCCACCGCCCCGCACGCGGAGAGAGGAACGGCGGCGCCGTTTATTGCCTTTTTCCCCGCGGCGCGCTATACTGTAGGTGGTTTTGGAGTGGGCCCCTCCGAAGACGATCGCCAACAGCGGACACACCGCCGTTTTGGCCAACAGCAAAGGAGAATACACGATGAAAACCATGACCATTCCCGTCTTTTTCGCTACCGACGATGCGTACGCGCCCGCGCTGGGCGTGGCGCTGCGCTCGCTTCTGGATAACGCCAAAGGCGACAACGATATCCGTATCCACGTGATGAGCACCTCGCTCTCCGATGAGAACCGCGCTACCCTCTCGGCGATCGTCGCCGAGCGCGCCACCATTCACTTTGTCAATATGAGGGAGCGCGTCGCTCCCCTTGCCGACCGTCTTTGCCTGCGCGACTATTACTCGGTCGCGACCTATCTCCGCCTTTTCATCAGCGAGATGTATCCCGAGTACGACAAGGCGCTGTACCTCGACTGCGACATCGTCGTCACGGGGGACGTCGCCGACCTCTACTCCACCCCCACGGACGACGTGCTGGTGGCCGCCGTTTCCGAGGACGTGATGTGGCGCATCGACGTGTTCGGGCGCTACGTGGAAACGCTCTTCTCGATTCCGCGCCGCGAGTTTTTCAATGCGGGCGTTCTTGTGATGAACCTTGACCGCTTCCGCCGCGACCGTATCCTTGAGCGCTTCTTAGACCTCAGCGCAAAGCGTCGCTTTGTCGTCACGCAGGACGAGGACTACCTGAACGTCCTTTGCCGCGGAGCGGTGCGCCTGCTCCCCGACGAATGGAACACCTCCCCTCTCGAAGAGGGCGAGGTCACGCCAAAGCTCATTCACTACAAGCTGGACCGCAAGCCCTGGCATTATACCGACGTCCGCTTCTCGGAGGAGTTCTGGCAGTATGCCGAGAAAACGCCCTACGGCAAGACTCTGCGCGCCGAGCTTTGGGGCTACGACAACGAGCATCGCGAGCGTGACCGCCAGAGCTATGAAAAGCTGGTGGCATTAGCCGAGAGCGAGATCCGCAAGGAGCGGCGGTGCCGTCGGCGTGCGGCGTTTTCGGCAATGAAGATGACCGCCCTCATTTCCGTCGCGCGGCGCTTGGCGGGACTGCTGTGAGCGCCCCCGTGACAACGCCCGCGCCCGACCGTTTGCGCGTTCTTGAGCGCATTGCGGAGTACGAGGCGCTCGGCCTTTTCGACCGCGACGTGGAGGACGATCCCGAGACGATCCCCCTTGACTACACCAAGGTCGATTACCTCGGCAAGCGCCTCGGAACGCGCCTGGGAACGGCCATCGCCAACCGCGTGGCCACGCACCATTACGAGGCGATGATCCGCCGCGGCACCTTTCTCCTTGACGGAGTGCGCGGCCTCGACAGCTACCTCGGTGTTACGGGGGGCGCCGTTCTGACCTGCAACCACTTTTCGGCACTCGACAATTACGCCATCTGGCGCTCGGTGCGCCACACCTTTGGCAAGCGGCGGCTCTACAAGGTCATTCGCGAGGGCAACTACACCTCTTTCCCGGGACTTTACGGCTATCTGTTCCGCCACTGCAACACCCTGCCGCTCTCGTCCTCGCCGCGCGGTCTTGCCACCGTGATGCGTGCCGCCGATACCCTGCTCCGCCGCGGAGAGAGGATCCTCATCTATCCCGAGCAGGCGATGTGGTGGAATTACAAAAAGCCGCGCCCCTGCAAGCCGGGCGCCTACACCATGGCCGTGCGCGCGGGCGTGCCCGTCATTCCCTTTTTTATCACGATGAGCGATTCCGATACGGTGGGAGCGGACGGCTTCCCCATTCCCCGCCATACCGTGCATATTCTGCCACCCCTGTATCCCGACACGTCCCTCCCTCCGCGTGAGGCCGCCGAGCGTATGGCAGCCGAGAACTACGCCGCCTGGTGCCGCACCTACGAGGAGGTCTACGGTCGCCCCGTTGACTACCGAGAGGAGCCCCTGCCGTGATCTACCTTGTCACGATCCTTACGTCCATGGCGGTCATTGCCGCCCTGAACCTTCTGTTCCCTGCCGAGGGAGTGGCTCCGCTTTCCGTAATCGTGGCGGTCGTCGGCCTGACGGCGGCAGTCATTCTTGTCGACGGCATCTTCGCCTTTCTCATTCGCCGTATGCCCGAGCGCTGGTTTTCTTACGGGAGGCGACTGTTTCGCGTGGGAGAGCGCGAGAGCGCACTCTACCGCTGGCTCGGTGTCAAGCACCTGACTCGGCTCGTCCCCGACCTTGGCGGATTTACGGGCTTCTATAAGCGCACGCTGACATCGCCCGGCGACGCCGCCTACACAGGGCGCTATCTCCTCGAGGCCGCCTACGGCATCGTCATTCACGCCGTGAATATCCTTACGGGATTTCTCATTCTCCCCCTCGCGCCTGCGCTTGCCCTGCGTGTGGCCCTGCCCGTGGCGCTGGTGAACGCCGTCTTAAGCACCCTGCCTTTGATGCTTCTGCGCGCAAATTTTCCGCGTCTTGTGCGCCTGCACGAACGAAATCTGAACAGGGCGCCTGCCCGAAACGGATAAAATGTAAAGGAGTTTTTACAATTTATGGCCTTTAGGAACAGAAGAAAGAACTACCCGCACTACAAGACCACCTATTTTCAGAACTTCCGTGAGATGACCGAGAACGTGGCCGAGCGCTATCCCGACCGCGTGGCCTTCCGCTACAAGACCGATCCGCACAAAAAGGAGGTCGAGAGCATCACCTTCTCGGAGTGCCGCGACGTTGTGCGCGCGCTGGCGACCGAGCTGCACTCCATGGCGGTCGCGGGGAAGAAGATCGCCGTGGTAGGCAGTGCCTCGGTCGATTGGTTCCTGTCTTACACGGCCATGATGTGCGTCGGTGCCGTGACGGTGCCGATCGACAAGGAGCTGCCCGTCTCGGACATCGCCTCGATCGTCAAGACCGCGGGCTGTGAGCACATCTTTTTCTCGGCCGAGCTAGCCGCCAAGGTGGCCGACGTCTGCCGCGAGGCGCCCGCGCTGACAAACCTCATCTCGATGAGCGGCACCTGCGAGGGGGCCACC
>JAFVYX010000069.1 GCA_017500625.1 Clostridia bacterium
CTTGCCGAGGAAGGCAACGCGCACCTCATCGAGGGCCGCAGCATCGCCGCACGCCGCAAGACGAGCCGAAAGCTCCTCACGGAGAGCCGAAATTTTGCTTTCCATAGTCTTGGTTCCTTTCCGCGGACGCCCGTGGGCGCCCGATAGTCATATAAACAATAAATCAAGTATAACAGATAAGGGCGCCGATTGCAAGGGGGGTGGCGCTTTTTTTCGTTTTTTCGCCAAAAAAACGCCAAAGACACGGCGCGATGCGCAGCGCCGCCCCGCGATAATGGCGAGATCGATTTGTAAGGTCTTGTTTACGAAATGAAGGTAAAGTCGCGCCCTGCGACGATGTATTGGCCGAAAAGCTCAATGCCGATCGCCGAAAGCGCGGCGCGCACGGCCACGGTGGCCGAGCGATCCTCGGCCGAGGGAGTGGCCACTCCCTCGGGGTGGTTATGGGCCAGAACGGCGCAGGCCGCCCCCGAAAACAGGGCGCGCTCCGCAATGCGGCGGCAAGAGAGCGCCGCCTCGTTCACGCTGCCGACGCCAACGGGGTGCGTGGCGACGTGCCGCCCCCCGCGATCAAAGAGCAGGAGCACGACCTCCTCCACCGCGCGGCCGCGGTACCAAAGAGACAGATAGGAGCCAAGGGCTTCGCCGTCCGAAAGCGAGGGCACAGAGCGCTCCCCCATACGGTAGGCGTGCAGAGCGTATGGGAGCAGCAGCAGCGCTGCCTCGCGCTCACAAAGCCCCTCGTAGCGGTGACGGGCCACCGAGGCCGACAGCAGGCGGTAAAGACCGCCGTAGCGAGTAAGAAGCCCTGCGGCATCGCAAGAGAGCCCCGCCGCTGAGAAAAGCTCCGAAAGGAGAGCCGTCTCCCTGGGCGCGGGAGTGAGCAAGGCGGGTACCGCCGAATACGGAGCGCGCTTGCCGCTGTGGCGGCAAAGGAGGGTGGTGTAGCACTCACCGCTGACGATATAGCTTTCCAGAAGCCGCACGCCCGAGGCGGTCATAGCCCCCTTGAGGGTGCGGGAGAGATCGAGGTCGGCGGCGGTGGGAAGCGCCAGACCGTCACCGTGGATGTGCGCTACGGCGCACATCGGTGCCGAAAGGAGCAGGGCCTCCCCGATGATCTCCGCATAGGAAAACCGCGGGGAATGGGGATCGGCACCCGCGATCACGCGGTGGGAGAGCAGACCGAAATCGTTGCCGAGATAGGCCACGGCCACCCCCTCGGTGCAGGGGGCAAGCACCCCCGAAAGGAAGGAGCCGAGCGCCTCAGCATCGGAAAAGCGAGGGCGGGACGGACAAAGATCGTACTCCGAGGCCATCGCCACGGCAGAGAGGAGCCGCACCGTCCGCGGGCCGATGCCCGTGACCGAGGAGAGCGCCGCCCCATCGGCGCTAAGGACGGCATCGACCGTACCGAAGCGGTCAAGGAGCGCGTGAGCGAGGGGATTGGTATCGCGCCGCGCAATGGCGTAAAAAAGCAGCAGCTCGAGGACGTTATGAGGGGCAAAATCCGAAAGCCCTGCGCGGAGAAAGCGCGCACGGAGACGGCCTCTGTGGTCCTTGTGCGGATTCTTGTCGGTTGCGGTCGGCATCGGGATCCCCCCTTTCTTTTTTCTCAATTATACAGGAAGCGACAAGAAAGGTCAAGGGTGGGGCGGCTTTTTACTAAAATCCACTTTACTTTTCTCATAAACTATGGTATAATTTATCGGTGATACCGAAATTACGCGAGGGAGGGTACGCTATGGACGAAGCGACGGTCGGAAGGACCGCCCCCACCGCCCTCTTTGCCTCGCTGGGCTGCAAGGTGGCGCAATACGAGACCGAGGCGATCCGCGAGGCCTTTCTCCGCGAGGGCTTTTGCGAGGTCACGGGCGATGCCGACGCCGTGGTGGTCAATACCTGCACCGTCACGGAGGAGAGCGACCGCAAGTGCCGCAAGGCGATCCGCCGCCTCATTCGCGAGAACCCTCGCGCCCGCGTTCTGGTCGTGGGCTGCTACGCGCAATCTCACCCCGAGGAGGTGGCCGCCATTCGCGGCGTTTCCTACGTGGGGGGGACGGCCGATAAGATGAAAACGCCCGCGATAGCCAAAAAGCTCCTTGAGACCGAGGCGACCGAGCCCACCGTCTGCGTACGACCGCTCGACGGCGAGGGCTACGAGCCAATGTGCGTTTCGGGAGCGCCACGGACACGCGCCTACGTCAAGATCGCCGACGGCTGTGACTGCCGCTGCACCTACTGTGCCATTCCCGCGGCGCGAGGCCCCGTACGCTCGCGCGACCGCGAGGAGATCTTAGAGGAGATCCGCCGCCTCGCCGCCTCCGGCACGCGCGAGGTCGTGCTGACGGGCATCGAGACCGCCTCCTACGGGCGCGACCGCCGTGACGGCTACCGCCTCATCGATCTTTTGGAGGAGGCCGACCGCCTGCCGATCGAGAGGATCCGCCTCGGCTCGCTGACGCCCGAGGTGGTGCGCGGCGACTTTGCCGAGCGGTGCGCCGCCCTCACGCACCTGTGCCCGCACTTTCACCTGTCGGTGCAAAGCGGCTCGGACGCGGTGCTGGCCCACATGAAGCGGCGCTACAACCGAGCGATGGCGCTCTCGGCGATCGAGGCGCTCCGCGCGGCCATTCCCGATGCCACCTTCACCTGCGACATGATCGTGGGGTTCCCGGGAGAAAGCAAAGAAAACTTTGCAGAAACTATGGATTTTGCCGAGAAGGCACGCTTCCTTGCCATGCACGTGTTTGCCTATTCCCCGCGGCGCGGTACCGTGGCCGCGACGCTGGACGGCGCCGTCCCCGAGGCCGAGAAGGCGGCAAGAAGCCGCGCGCTCACCTCGCTGGCGGCCCGCCTGACGGAAGAAAATCTTGCCGCGGCCGTGGCGGCGGGGCGACCGCTTTCGGTCCTCTTTGAGACCTGCGACGGCGGCGTTTACACGGGGCACACGCCCTCCTTCCTGCCCGTCCGCGCCCCTGCCGACAGCGACGTGCGCGGAGCGATCCTCACCGTCCTTCCGAGGGGCGTTGATAGGGGCTTCCTTTCCTGTGAGATAATAAAAAATTAAGATACAAAAGAGAGGTTCGTTATGGAAAATTCGCAGAAGACTATGGAAAAGATCGTGGCGCTTTGCAAATCGCGCGGCTTCATCTTCGCGGGCTCCGAGATCTACGGCGGCCTTGCCAACTCGTGGGACTTCGGCCCCCTGGGTGTGGAGTTCAAGAACAACATCAAGAAGGCCTGGTCACAACTAAACTACACGATTGGTGATTTCGATGGCAACACAGCCAAAATCATAGAGAATATCAACCGAGCAAAAGCCGAATCGGCGGACTTGGTTGTCTTTGCCGAACTTTCGATTTGC
>JAFVYX010000070.1 GCA_017500625.1 Clostridia bacterium
GAGGCAGAAGCCCCTCGATGACCTCAAAGGGAGCAAACGCCGTGCTTTCGATCGCGGTGGTGATGCCAAGATCGTGCCCTGCGGCAAGAAGCGCCGTACTGAACTCGGGCTGGCCGAGGCACTCACCGCCCGAAAGCGTGAGTCCTCCCCCGCTACGGCGGTAGTAGGCGGCGTCCTTCATGACCTCGTCCATCACGTCACCGACCGTGACGTCCTCGCCGTAGGTCTTCGGCTTGCCGTCAATCGTCACCTTTTCGATCTCGTAGGCCTGCGACTCGGGGTTGCAGCACCAGCGGCACCGCAGAAAGCACCCCTTTAAAAAGACGATGGAACGGATGCCCGGGCCGTCATGGATCGAATAGCGCTGAATGTCGAAGATGCGGCCGCGCACATCGTAAATGCTACCTGCCATTATTTGGCCCCCGCCTGCTCGGTACGGTTGATGATGTCGTCCTGGAGCGAGCGCGAGAGTGTGGTGAAGAGGGCGCTGTAGCCCGCCACACGGACAACGAGGGTCTTATACTTTTCGGGATTCTTCTGCGCATCAAGGAGCGTTTCACGCGAGACGACGTTGAACTGCACGTGCATGCCCTTACGCTCAAAGTAGGTGCGGATCAGCGAGACAAAGTTCTGGAGCCCCGCGCGGCCGGCGAGGGCCGAGGGGTGGAACTTCATATTGTAGAGTGTGCCGTTCGAGGCGATCGTGTGGTCAAGCTTGGCCACGGAGTTGGCCGCCGCCGTCGGGCCGTGGGAGTCACGCCCCGCACCGGGGGAAACGCCGTCCGCCACGGGGGTGTGGGCAAGACGACCGTCGGGCGTGGCGCCCGTCTGTCCGCCGAGCGGAACGTTGGCGGACACGGGGTAAAGGCCTGCCTGATACATACCGCCGCGAGGATTCTTGAATTTCTCGAGCGGGCGGGTGTAGGTGTAGGCCGCCTCACGCGCCAGGGCATCGATCTCATCGTCATCGTTACCGAATTTGGGAAGCTCGGCGATCTTATCGAGGAGCTTCTGGTAGCGGGTCGCCTTCATCTTGTCGGAGGTGCCGTTCATGCCTTCCTTGACCATCGCGGCGATCTCGGCCTCACCCACGTGCTTGCCGGCCTTACGCATTTCCTCGGCACGGGCAAGGACGGCGGGATAGACGTACTCGGCGGGCAGGGGCTTGCCGTAATTGTCACGGAGCGCCTCGGCAAACTCGGCGAGGGTGACGACCTTTTCCTCGTACACAAGGCGGCGAATGGCGTAAAGGCCGTCCGCAATGTTGGCGATGCCGAAGCCCTGCGGGCCTGTGAAGTTGTAGATGGCACCGCCCTCCTGTACCGATTTGCCCTTCCCGATGCAATCCTCAACCATCGAGGAGAGGAAAGGCAGGGGGCAACGCTCGGCATGGGCAACGTCAATGGCGTTGTCGGCGTTGACCATAAGGCCGATGAGGTATTCCTGCTGACGGCAGTAAGCGTCAAAGAACTTTTCGTAGGTATCGAGGTCGCGCAATTCCCCCGTGCGAATACCGACCTGCACCCCCGCGTCCATACCGTTTGAGAACACAAGCTCGAGCGGACGGCACATATTGAAGAAGGCGGCATCGTGCCAGCCGTCGGTCTTTCCGGGGACCTGGGGCTCGACACAGCCGATGATGTTATAGTTGCGTGCCTCGGGGAGTGTGGCGCCGCGCGACATCAAGGCGGGGATAATGACCTCGTCATTATAGTAAGCGGGCAGACCGATGCCCGTACGCGTCAGCTCGGCGGCCTTCATCATAAAGGCATCGGGCGAGCCGTTCCAAACGCGAACCGAGAGCGAGGGCTGGGGCAGCGGCACGTGCATCGAGGCCTCAAGGCACATAAAGGAGAGAGCGTTGGTGGCATCGCGCCCCTCGGCGTCCTGACCACCGACGATAAGATTCTGGAACATACCGTAGCCCGCAAAGCCGATCGCAGAGGCGGCATCGCGGCACTTGTTCATATCGTTGAGCTTGATCCAGAAGCAATCGATGAGCTCCTGCGCCGCCTCGGGCGTGATCTTCCCTGCCTTGAGGTCGGCCTCATAGTAGGGATACATATACTGGTCGTAGCGACCGGGGCTGATCGAGTGACCGCTCGACTCGATCTGCAGGACGAGCTGGACGAACCACACGGCCTGACAGGCCTCGTAAAAGCTGCGGGCGCCGTTCGCGGGCACGCGGCGGCAGACCTCGGCAATGCGGGTAAGCTCGGCGCGGCGAGTGCTGTCACGCTCGGCCTTGGCCAGCTCCTCGGCAAGCGCGGCGTAACGGTTGGCGTAGGTAATGACGGCATCGCAAGCGATGATGACGGCACGAAGGAACTCGGAGCGCTTGCAATAGTCGCCGTCACTCACCGAAAGGGCGGAGAGCGCCTCCTCGGCGCGGCGGCGGATCCCGAGGAAGCCGTCGGCCAGCACCCAATCGTAATGCACGGTAACGTGGCCGACACCGTTATAGAAGTAGTTGCCGGCGGTAAAGATGTTGTGCTCAATGGCCGTGAGGGTCTCGGGCGCCATGTACGAGGCGGCCAGCTCACTGGTCGTTTTGCCGCGGAAGTAGGCGTTGGCGCGGCGGATGGCCTCCTTGGTCGGCTCGTCGATCTCAAAGGGATCGGCAGGACGGGTAGCAAGCGTCTCAAACTCCCCCTCGATCCAGTTGACCGAGAACTCGGGGAAGATCTGCGAGGAGCGCGGGCGGAGCGTGGCGCTACCGACGATCAGCTCGTCCTCGTGAATGGCGATCGGCAGATTCTCCATAATATGGCGGAAAGCGAGCGCGCGGCGCGTGATGATCGGCAGGGCCTCCGTCTGACGGTACGACTCGGCTACAAGGGTGGCTCTTGCCCCCTCGATCCGCGGCATTTGGGCATACAGCGCCTCACGCAGACGAACGACACGCTCGCTGACGGGCACCGAATACTCCTTAAACTTTTCCATAGCGCTTTCCTCCCTTTTGGGACTATACTTTTATACAGTTTTATTATACTATTGACTCATAAAAAAATCAAGAGGTTTTTACATGTTTTTGCCCCAAAAAACGAAAATATTTTTCAAAACGACAGAAATATCCGAAAAAGCAAAAAAGAAAGGGTGAAATCTTCTTTCGGATTTCACCCTGTTCCCGATTCGTTTTTTCGACTTACAAGGAGGCCAGCGTCTGCATCACGTATTCACCGAATTCGGCGCAGGTAGCGCCGTTCGGACGGCCCGTAATGACCAGCTTTTTCTCCTCCAGCATACAGACGTCGAGGGCGCGAGCCAGCTTATCGGCGCGGTCCTGGAGACCAATGTGCGAGAGGAGCATCACGACGGCGCGGAGCATCGACGAGGGATCGGCGTAATCGCCGCGGCCCTCCGCGATCATACGGGGAGCCGAGCCGTGAATGGCCTCGAACATGGCGTAGCGCTTACCGATGTTGGCACAGCCCGCCGTGCCGACGCCACCCTGCATTTCGGCGGCCTCGTCCGAGATGATGTCGCCGTACAGGTTCGGAAGAAGAAGAACACCGAAATCGGTGCGGCGCTTCTTGTCCACGAGCTTGGCGGTCATGATGTCGGCGTACCATTCGTCGGTCAGGATCTCGGGGTACTCGGCGGCCACGCGGCGGCAATCCTCAATAAAGTTACCGTCCGTCGTCTTGATGATGTTGGCCTTGGTGACGATCGAAACGCGCTTATAACCGTTTTTGGCTGCATAATCGTAGGCAATGCGCGCGATGCGGTCGGAGCCCTGCTTGGTGGTGATCGTGAAGTCGACGGCAAGATCCTCGGTGACGTTGATGCCGTCCTTACCAACGGCGTAGGCGCCCTCGGTATTCTCACGGAAGATCACCCAGTCGATGCCCTCCTCGGGCACGCGGACAGGGCGGATATTGGCAAAAAGGTCGAGCGCCTTGCGCATCGCGACGTTCGCGCTCTCAATGTTGGGCATACCGCTTCCCTTCTGGGGGGTGGTGGTCGGGCCCTTGAGAATGACGTGACAGGACTTGAGCTCGGCGAGGACGTCGTCGGGAATGCCCTTCATGTGCGCGATGCGGTTCTCGAGCGTGAGGCCCGTGATCGGAACGAAGGTGACGCGCCCCGCCTTGACCATATCGTCAAGAATGAAGCGAAGGACACGCTCGGCCTCAGCCGAGATGATCGGGCCGATGCCATCACCGCCGCAGATGCCGATGCGAATGGTGTCAAGCGACGAGTAGTCGGTGAAATCGCCCTGAGCCTTCATATCCTCAACGCGGACGAGCTGAGATTCGAGCAGGGCGCGGAACTTTTCGAGTGCGGCTTCGATGTTAGCGTTCATATCAACGGTTCTCACTTTCTTTGGTGTAGTTCAAGAGGCCGCCTGCGGCAAGAATGGCGCGCTGGCGCTCGGTGAAATCGGCAAGCAGAGTGATCGCGCGGCCACCAACGGTGGCGGGGATCTCGGTGGCGGTGCGAAGGCCGTCGGCAAAGGCGGGGATCACCAGCTCCTCACCCTCGGCGATGGCATCGTAATCGGCGGGATCGGCAAAGACGAGAGGAACGATGCCTGCGTTGACGAGGTTCGCACTGTGGATACGGGCAAAGGACTTGGCGACGACGGCGCGGATCCCGAGGTAAAGGGGAACGAGGGCGGCGTGCTCACGCGAGGAGCCCTGGCCGTAGTTGGCACCGCCGACGATCACGCCCGAGCCGGCGGCCTTGGCGCGCTCGGCAAAGGTCTCGTCCGACACACGGAAGCAGAACTGCGAAAGGTAGGGGACGTTCGAACGGTAGGGGAGGATTTTGGTGCCCGCAGGCATGATGTGGTCGGTGGTGATGTTGTCTCCGACCTTCAGAAGCACGGTCTCGCGGAGAGTTTCGGCGGGGCGGACTCCCTTCGGCACGGGCTTGATGTTGGGGCCGCGGACGACCTCGGTGGCCTCACCCTCACCATCGGGCATCAGGATCATGCTGTCATCGACCGCAAAGCGCTCGGGCAGGGTGATCGGCTCGATCGGGCCGAGGCGGGAGGGATCGGTGATCTCACCGAAGATAGCGGCGGCCACGGCGGTCTCGGGCGAGACGAGGTAGACCTCGGCGTCCTTGGTGCCGCTGCGCCCCTCAAAGTTGCGGTTGAAGGTACGCAGACTGACGCCGGCGCTCTCGGGCGAGAAGCCCATACCGATGCAGGGGCCGCAGGCGCACTCGAGAAGGCGCGCACCCGCCGAGAGAATGTCGGCAAGAGCGCCTGTACGCGAAAGCTCGACCAGCACCTGGCGAGAGCCGGGCGAGATCGACAGAGAGACGTTCGGGTGGACGCGGCGGCCGCGGAGCATCGCGGCGACGGTCAGCATATCGGCCAGCGAGGAGTTGGTGCAGGAGCCGATGCAGACCTGGCTGACGCGCGTCCCCTCAAGCTCCTTGACCGTCTTGACGGCATCGGGCGAGTGAGGACAGGCGGCGAGAGGAACAAGAGCCGAGAGGTCGACCGTCACGCTCTCGTCGTACACGGCGTCGGGGTCGGCGGCGAGGGGGGTATAGACCTCTCCTCTGCCCTGCGCCACGAGGAAGTCACGCGTGACCTCGTCGGACGGGAAGAGCGAGGAGGTGGCACCCAGCTCGGCGCCCATATTGGTGATCGTGGCACGCTGAGGCACCGAGAGCGTCTTGACACCCTCACCGACGTACTCCATTACGGCGCCGACACCTCCCTTGACGGAAAGGCGACGAAGCACCTCGAGGATCACGTCCTTGGCCCC
>JAFVYX010000071.1 GCA_017500625.1 Clostridia bacterium
ATATGCGCTAAGGAGCCAGGTGCAGCCCGCACTCCACGCGTGAGCGCGGTATTTCCAGGCATCGGTCGCATTGTTGGGAGAAAACTCCCAAAAGGTCTTGGCACCCTTGGCAAGCATCGTACCCCAACACCGGCGGATCAGGAGAAGGCCCTCCTCGGGGCGGTCGGCCTCAAAGCGTGCCTTGGCCTCCAGCGCCGTCATAAAGGGGGAGATCAGGGTGTTGCCGCCGCGGGTGTGCGGCACGTAGCTATCAAGGATCGTGGAGCCGTAGGGCGACCACAGCCGCTTGCGCATGGTGTCCAGGGCGGCATCACGGCGCTCCCCGTCGGCAACGCCGAAAAGAATCGCCAGGGTGTTAGCGTCCTGTGCCACAAAGGTGTCGAGAGAATCCATGTAGCAACGCTTTTCCTCGCTCCAAAGGTGGGTGTTGATCGCCGTTCTGACCTCCTTGGCAAGCAGAGACCATTGGGCGGCATTTTCAGCCTCCCCCATATCCACGGCCATTTCCGCCATGGCGATAAGACTGGCATATAAAAGTGCATTAAGTGCCGTTTTCTCACCAACGCGTGAAGAGGAGCAGGTCCACTCGGTCTGGCCTAGGACGTAACGGAAGGTGGAAACAAAGCAGGGGCGCTGAAAAATGAGCCCGCGGCTGTTGCGGCGCTCCAGCTGCCAAAGGAGGTTGGTTCGCCCTTCCTCGTAATAGCGCTCAAGGAATTCGCGGTCGCCTGTGGACTTGTAATGCAGGTGGATGCAGAGAATGCGCCAGGCAAAATAATCCCACTGAATGGCGTTTCGGTTCCATTTGTCGGTGAAAAGGACGCCCGTACTGCTCTCCTCGTGCTTTACGCTGAGCGAGGCGTTCAAAAGATCGTGGCCGCCAAAGGCATATTCATCAATCCAGGCATCGATCGCTCCGTCTCCCGCAAAGAACTGCATTTCGTAGCGCGGGCAGCTCTCGTATTCCTGCTGCTTATTGATGTTCAGGGTATATTTTCCCGTTTCCCACGCCTCGTTCAAAAGAGGATCCGAGGAGTGGAACCACCCGGTCTGGATCTCGGGGAACATACAGACCCGCAGGCGCACGTCCTTGACCGTGACCGAGACACCCTGCGGAAAGGAAAGCTTCAGATAGCGGAAGGCGCGTCGGCGGAGATTGAGGATCTTCTCTTCGTCGCTCTTCAAGGGGAGCGTTACCGCCAACATCGCCACTCGCTCGTTGAGGGGAACGGCATCAAAATCGGCGGGATCCTCATATACGTCGTGAATAAAGGTGAGCTTGGTATCGGAGGCGGTGTGATACACAACCTCGGTAAAGCCCACGTGAAGCCGACCAAAGTCGTAAATGACGAAAGGGGGCTCGGCGCTCTTGGGATCGGTGACCAGCGCGCCGTTTTGCGCATTCAGGTTGG
The DNA here is from genome assembly GCA_017500625.1 of Clostridia bacterium. The sequence continues at coordinate 1,413 of JAFVYX010000071.1, forward strand.
TGGAGAGCACGGCAACGGGAGAAACAGACTCAGGAATGTCGCGCTCCGCATAGCGGAGGTAGTCCTCTCCCACCACCTCGGCGATCTCCCTTGGGATCTTCCGCCGGTGGAGCGAGCGCTCGGGCCATACGGCTGCGTTTGCCCACATCATGCGGTACTCCGCCTCGGTCACGATCGCGGTTTCAATGACGTCCTGTCTTACACCGTCCGATACCGCCGTCCACGTGGGATCGGTGGCAAGGATCTCGCGCTCTCCGTCCTCGTATTCAACGCAAAGCTCGGCGGCGGCGGTATTGAGCCAAAAGCCGCGTGCGCTCTTGATGTCCAGGCCTCGCTGCTGGAAATAGGCGGAGCCGAGAACCAGGGAAAGCGTGTTTTCGCCAGCGTGCAGGCGCGAGGTGATCTCGTGGGCATTCACGCGCTCAGGCATTCTTCCGTTGCCGCAGGCGGCAAGGTCACCGTTGACGTAAAGGGCGCAAACGCAGTCGCACTCAAAGCGGAAGACGGCCGAGCGCACGGGTTTTTTGGCATAAAAGGGCTTTTGGTACCGTACCCATTCCTCACCGTCTTTTTTTGGGACCGTGATCCAGCTGATCTTAGGCGTTTCGGCGTTGACCCACATAATAAAAATCCCCTTTCAGAAGTGGCTTCAGTGGCAGGGCTTGGCGGCGGCATCCTCTGCTGCACGCAGGGTATTGCACAGCAGCATCGTGATCGTCATAGGGCCAACCCCGCCGGGAACGGGCGTGATATGCGAGGCCACGGGGAAAACGCTCTCAAAATCCACGTCACCGCAGAGCTTGCCGTCCTCGGTGCGGTTCATGCCGACGTCAATGACGACAGCCCCCTCCTTGACCATATCGCCCGTGATCATCTTAGCACGACCTACGGCCACGACAAGGATATCGGCGGTACGCGTTACGGCGGCGAGATCTTTGGTCCTTGAATGGCAGACCGTCACCGTGGCATTCTTTTCAAGCAAAAGGAGCGCCTGGGGCTTTCCGACGATGTTGCTTCGGCCAACCACAACGGCACTCTTACCGCTGGGGTCAATGCCGTAATAGGAAAGAAGCTCCATAACTCCCGCGGGCGTGCAGGGAACAAATTTGTAATCCCCCGTCATAATGCCGCCAACGTTTTGCGGGTGAAAGGCGTCCACGTCCTTTCGGGGGTCGATCGCCAGGATCACGCGGCTCTCGGAGATGTGCTTCGGAAGAGGAAGCTGCACGAGGATCCCGTGGATCGCCTCATCGGCGTTCAGCTCGGCGATCAGCGCCAGAAGCTCGTCCTCGCCGATGGATTCGGGAAGCGTATAAACGCGGGAAAGAAAGCCGACCTCGCCGCAGGCGCGATGCTTATTGCGGACGTAGACCTGCGATGCGGGATCCTCACCCACCAGCACAACGGCCAGTCCGGGGACGGTCCCCGTACGCTTGACAAAGTCCTCCGTGTCCTTGCGAATGCGCTCACGGACAGAGGCAGCGACGGCACGGCCGTCTATGATCTTGGTTTCCATGGTATGAGTCTCCTTATTCGGCATCGGTCTTGTCGGTGACGAAGGCCGTTTTTGCTTTTGTCTTTTTGATGAGGTGATAAAGAAGAAGTCCGCCAAAAATGAGGAAGCAGAAAAGACCCACGAGCGAGGAGATCTTGAGATACCAGCGCTCGGCGAAGATGTAGAGGCTATCGGTGCGGAGCTGCTCGATGAACATACGGCCAAAGCCGTACCAAGCGAGGTACATATAGGCGACCTGCCCATTGTAACGCTTTTTCTTGTAGAAAATATTGATAAGAATGAAGCCGACAAGATTCCAGAGGGCCTCGTAAATGAAGGTCGGGTGGTAATAGTAGACGGTTCCGTACTGAGAGAAGCGTAGCCCCATACGGCAAAAGACGTCCGTGACACCGCCGTGGGCCTCGCCGTTCATGAAGTTGCCCCACCGCCCGATCATCTGGCCGAGCATGACGGCTGGAGCCACCATATCGAAGAACTGGCCATAGCTCTTCTTTTTGATGCG
>JAFVYX010000072.1 GCA_017500625.1 Clostridia bacterium
AAGCCCCACCCCAGCCCTCCCCATTATGGGAGCCGACTCGCTCTCCGCCCCCCTCAGCATCATCAACGCGATCATCGCCGAGATCTCGCGCCGCGAGGAGACGAGGATCAAGGAGCGCTTTGAGCGCATGGAGCGACTGTGGGATGAGTACGACGTCTATGCCAAGCCCTGAGCGCATCGCCGTGATCGGCGCGGGGGCAGCGGGCATGATGGCGGCGGCGACCGCCCTTGCCGAGGGCGCCGAGGTCACGGTATTTGAGCAGAACGAGCGCCCGGGGCGCAAGCTGGGCATTACGGGTAAGGGGCGCTGCAACCTGACGAACGACTGCCCCGTGGACGAATTTTTGCGGAGCGTGACCAAAAATCCGCGCTTTCTCCATTCGGCGGTGGCGCGCTTCTCTCCCACCGACACCATGGCGTACTTTGAGGCGCTGGGCGTTCCCCTGAAGACCGAGCGCGGCGCGCGCGTCTTTCCCGTCTCCGACCGCGCCGCCGACGTGGTGGACGCGCTTTCGTCCGCGATGCGCGGAGCTATGCGGGTGCGCGGTCACGTGGAGGCGATCGTGCCGACGGCGGACGGCTTTGCCGTTACGTGCGGCGGCCGCGACTATACCGCGGGGCGCGTCATTCTGGCGACGGGAGGGCTTTCCTATCCGCGGACGGGCTCGGACGGGAGCGGCTACCGTCTGGCCGAGGCGCTGGGACACCGCGTGACTCCTCTCCTCCCCTCGCTTGTGCCGCTCGAATCGCCCGACGGCGATTGCCGACGCATGCAGGGGCTTGCGCTGAAGAACGTGGCGCTCACGATCAAGGATCCTTCGGGGCGCACGGTCTACGAGGACTTCGGCGAGATGCTCTTCACACATTTCGGTCTTTCGGGACCGATGGTGCTGTCGGCCTCGGCGCATCTGCATCTTCCCTCGCTTGAGGGCTATACCGCCGTGATTGACTTAAAGCCCGCGCTGGACGAGAAAACGCTGGATAACCGTCTTTTATCCGAGCTGTCGGCGGGGGCCAACCGCGACCTTTCCAACATTTTAGCAACCCTTCTTCCCTCCAGCATGATCGGAGTGGCGCTCTCGCGCCTCGGCCTTGAGGCCGACCGCAAGGGACACTCGATCAAAAAGGAGGAGCGGCGGCGGCTCCTTGCCCTTCTTAAGGGCTTCCGTATCCCACTATCGGGGCCGCGGCCGATCGACGAGGCCATTGTGACCTCGGGCGGCATTGACATTGCCGAGGTCGATCCGCGGACGATGGAATCCCGCCTTGTGAGGGGGCTCTATTTTGCGGGCGAGATCCTTGACGTTGACGCCTACACGGGCGGCTTCAATCTTCAGATCGCATTCTCAACGGCACGTCTTGCGGCTAAGGCCGCGGCGGCGCCGAGAAAGGAATAATCTATGAACATTGCCATTGACGGCCCCAGCGGTGCGGGCAAAAGCAGTCTTGCCAAGGCGATTGCCAAGCGCCTCGGCATCATTTACGTTGACACGGGGGCGCTCTATCGCACGATCGGGCTTTACGTCCGCGAGCACGGCGTTGACCCGCACGATGAGGCGGGCGTGACCGCGCTTCTGCCCGAGATCGACCTCTCGCTCCGTTTTGAGAACGGCGCCCAGAGGATCTACCTTTGCGGCAAGGACGTGGGCGACACCATTCGCACGCCCGAGATGTCGCTCTATGCCTCCGCCGTTTCGGCGATCGGCACGGTGCGCGCGTTTCTCCTGGAGACGCAGAGAAAGGTGGCGCGTGAGAGCTCGGTCGTTATGGACGGCCGCGACATCGGCACCGTGATCCTGCCCGACGCCGAGTGCAAGATCTTCCTGACCGCCTCCTCCGAGGCCCGCGCCCGTCGCCGTACGGCCGAGCTGACCGAGAAGGGCTTGAAGGTCACCTACGAGGAGGTCCTTGCCGATATGCTGCTGCGCGACAGAAACGATTCTACCCGTGCGCTGGCGCCTGCCGTGCCCGCCAAGGACGCGGTGATGCTTGACAATTCCGAGCTCACCGAGGAAGAAACGCTGGCCGCGGCGCTGGCCATCATCGAGGCGGCGCGCTGAGCTATGAGCATTCGCCAAAAATTCGAGCGCACGATGCATTTTCTCTTTGCTCCCCTGGCCCGCCTTTTGCTTTCGGCGCGCATTGTGGGGCGCGAGAACATTCCCGCCGAGGGTGGGTGCGTGGTGTGCGCCAATCACATCGCCTTTGCCGATCCCATCGTGCTTTCGGCCGTTTTCCCACGGAAGCGTATGCCGAAGTACCTGGCCAAGGCCGAGCTTTTCCGTATTCCGATCCTCTCCTCGGTCATTCGCGCCTTCGGAGCGATCCCGCTCGATCGCTCGGGGAGCGACCTGCGCGCCGTTCGCCGCGCCATTGCGGTAGCCAAGGAGGGAGAGGTGCTGACGCTCTTTCCTCAGGGCACGCGCCAAAAGGGCAAAAACCCCGCCGACACGCCGATCAAATCGGGGGTGGCGATGATCGCGGCCCACGCGGGCGTGCCGATCCTGCCCGTTTGTATCCGTATGAAGCACCAGCGCTATGCGCTCTTCCGCCGCGTGGAGGTGCTGGTCGGGAAGCCCCTCTCGCTTGAGGATCTCGGACTGACCGCGGCCGAGCCCGATTACCGTACCGCTGCTATGCGCGCCTATGGTGAGATCCTTGCTCTCGGCGGATTTGCGCCGGGGGCACCTCTTCCGGGGGAGAAAAAGAGATGAAGCTACTGCTTGCCAAGCACGCCGGATTTTGTCCCGGAGTGCGCCGCGCGGTGGAGGCGGTGGAGGCAACGCTGGCCGAGGCAAAGCCGCCGCGCCGTGTCCTCATTCTCGGTGAACTGATCCACAATCCCGTTTATACCGAGGGGCTTTTGCGCCGTGGGGTCCTGATCTGCGATGAGGCGGGCGCCGCCGAGAGCGCCGCCGAAAGCGATACCCTCGGACATACCGTCCTTTTTTTGCGGACTCACGGTGTCAGCCGCGCGACCGAGGAGCGAATGCGGGCGCTGGAGAGGGCGCACCCACACTTTGAGGTGAGAGACCTCACCTGCCCCTTTGTCAAGAAGGTACACGACATTGCCTCCTCGGCCGAGGGTCACTTTCTCCTTTTCGGCAAGGAGGGGCACCCCGAGGTCGTGGGCACGCTCGACCGCGCCCCCGGTCGCGTCTCGGTTTTTGGAAGCGCAGAGGAGCTTTCCGATCGGCTTTCGGGTGAGAATATGCCCGACGGCGCCGTTACGGTGGCCGCCCAGACCACAATGGGCCTTGAGGAGTGGAAAAAATCCAAAAAAATTCTTAAAAACCTATGTACAAATGCAAAAATTTTTGATACAATATGTGGTGTGACTAAAAACCGCCAGGAGGAAGCCGCCCGTCTTGCCGCGATCGCTGACCTTACGGTCGTGATCGGTGGGAGACAAAGCTCCAACACGCAAAAGCTTTGTGAGCTTTGCGGGAGCGTCTGCCCGCGCGTGCTTCTCATTGAGCGCCCCGCGGAGATCCCCGCGCTTCTTGACGGTCTTACGCACGATATGACTGTGGCAATCACCGCGGGTGCTTCCACGCCCGACGGTTTAATAATGGAGGTATACAAAGCAATGGACGAAATCAGAACTGAAGATTTTGCCGAACTCTTGGAAGGAACACTCAAAACTTTAAATACAGGAGAAACCGTGACCGGTATCGTGACGAGCATCGCTAAAGATGTCGTTTACGTGGACGTTGGCGTTAAGGCGACGGGTATGCTTGCCCGCGACCAGATCACCGACGATCAGAACGCGTGCCTTGCCGATATGTTCAAGGTCGGCGATGAGCTTCGCCTCTTTGTCATTCGCGTGAGCGATACCGACGGTATCGTTACCCTGTCGAAGAAGAGAGTTGACCGTGACAAGAGCTGGTTTGACCTTGTCGCCATGAAGGACGAGGGCGGGATCATTGAGGGTCCTGTCGTTGAGGCCAACAAGGGCGGCGTTGTCATCGAGGCCATGGGCAACCGTGTCTTCGTTCCCGCTTCCCGCACGGGTCTTCCGAAGGACGCCGACTTCTCTACCCTCGTGGGCACCACCCAGCGCGCCCGCATCATCGACATCGATGAGCAGCGCAAGCGTGCGGTGGCCTCGATCCGCAGCGTCATGATCGAGGAGAAGAAGGCCGAGGAGCAGGCCGTTTGGGAGAAGCTTGAGGTCGGTCAGCGCTACACGGGCGTTGTCAAGAACCTCACCACCTACGGTGCCTTTGTTGACATCGGCGGTGTGGACGGTATGGTACATAACACCGAGCTGTCTTGGAAGCATATCCGTCACCCCAAGGAGGTCGTGGCCGTCGGTCAGGAGCTTTCCGTCTTCATCAAGGAGCTTGACGTTGAAAAGCGCCGCATCTCGCTTGGCTACAAGTCGGACGAGAACGATCCCTGGAAGCTCTTCAACGAGCAGTACAAGCTTGGCGACGTTGTGACCGCCAAGATCGTCAGCATGACCACCTTCGGTGCCTTTGCCGAGGTGATGGACGGCGTGGACGGTCTCATTCACATCTCGCGCATCTCGCTTGAGAAGATCGCCCGTCCTCAGGACGTGCTGGAGCTTGGCCAGGAGGTCACCGTGAAGATCGTGGAGATCGACAATGACCGCCGCCGTCTCTCGCTCTCGATCCGCGCTCTCCTTGAGGAGGCCAAGCGCGCCGAGGAGCAGGCCGTCCGCGATGCCGAGCGCGCTGAGCGCGATGCCGCCCGTGAGGCCGCCGCTAAGGAGCGTGCCGAGCTGGAGGCCGAGATGGCGCCTTACATCGTCCGCTCGATCGACTGATCACGCGCCGGCTTCGGATTTCGGCATAACCGCAACCAAAAGAGGTTCCTTGCTTCCGCAAGGGGCCTCTTTTTTGCATCTTCTTACCTCCCCCCCTCACTTGCGGTTGGAAAGCTGCGCTTTCCTCCAATCCATTGCCGTTGCTTGCTATCGCCGTTTTCTCCCTCCGACGTACCCTTTGTACGCCTCTCGGTCGAAGAACGGCGATTTCTGCACGGAATCCGTGCGCCGGCTTCGGATTTCGGCATAACCGCAACCCAAAGAGGCCTCTTGCTTTCGCAAGGGGCTTCTTTTGTTATCTTCTTACTCTTCCCCTTTTTACTTTTTTGTAAAGTTTTCCGTCGCCCCTTGCAATATGACGACTTCTGTGATATACTGAATTATAATGAAAATTCAGGAGGACTATTATGTTAAACTTTCTTTTGGAAGATGCCGCGGCCGAGGGTGGTGGCAGCAGCCTCATCACCATTGGTATGCTGCTCCTTGTGGTCGTTGGCTTCTACTTCCTTTTGATCCGCCCCGAGAAGAAGCGCGAGAAGCAGGCGCAGGCCAT
>JAFVYX010000073.1 GCA_017500625.1 Clostridia bacterium
GGGCATGGACACCGAGATGGGCAAGATCGCGGGGGCGCTGGCCGAGGCCAAGGAGGAGAAAACTCCCCTCCAGCTGAAGCTCGGTCAGCTTTCTAAGATCCTCACCTACGTGGTGCTGGGCATCTGCGCCTTCATCTTCCTCTTCCAGCTGATCGCTGCGGGCGATTTCGGCTGGGGCGCGATCCTTGACACCTTCATCATCGCCGTCAGTCTGGCCGTGGCCGCCATTCCCGAGGGGCTTGCCGCCGTGGTGACCATTGAGCTTTCGATCGGTGTGACGCGCATGTCGAAGAAGGGCGCCGTGATCCGCAAGATGTCGGCCGTGGAGACGCTGGGCTGCACCGAGATCATCTGCTCGGATAAGACCGGCACCCTGACCCAGAACAAGATGACGGTCGTGGAGACCGCCATGACCGAAAACGAGCCCCTCCTTGCCTGTGCCATGGCACTGGCGAGCGATGCCACCCCCGGTGAGGACGGCGAGGCCGTCGGTGAGCCGACCGAGTGCGCGCTGGTCAACTTTGCCGGCAAGGTCGGCCCCGATAAGAACGAGCTTGCGGCGGCCTCTCCCCGTATCGGCGAGATCCCCTTTGACTCCGACCGCAAGATGATGACGACGGTCTGCCTAACGGCGGACGGTCTTGTGCAGTACACGAAGGGCGCTCCCGACGAGATCCTGGCCCGCTGCACCGCCATCGACGACGGCACGGGTGCCCGCCCGATGACCGACGCCGACCGCGAGGCGGTCCTGGCCGCCAACAAGGGCATGGCCGACCGCGCCCTGCGCGTTCTGGCCGCCGCCTACAAGCCGCTCTCCGCCGCGCCGACCGACTACACCTCGGCCGCTATGGAGTGTGAGCTGGTGTTCTGCGGTCTTACCGGTATGATCGACCCCGTCCGCCCCGAGGTGAAGGACGCGATCGACGAGTGCCGCACTGCGGGTATCCGCCCCATTATGATCACGGGTGACCACAAGGACACCGCCGTGGCGATCGCCACCGAGCTTGGCATCATCTCCTCGCCCGAGGAGGCCATTACGGGTGCCGAGCTGAACGAGATCTCGGACGCCGATTTTGCCGAGGACGTGCAGAAATACTCGGTGTACGCCCGCGTGCAGCCCGAGCATAAGCTCCGCATCGTCCGTGCCTGGCGTGCCAAAGACAAGGTGACCGCCATGACGGGCGACGGCGTGAACGATGCCCCCTCCATCAAGGGAGCCGACATCGGTGTCGGCATGGGCATCACGGGCACCGACGTCACGAATAACGTGGACGACATGATCCTAGCCGACGACAACTTTGCCACGATCGTCGGTGCTGCCGAGGAGGGCCGCCGCATCTACGATAACATCCGCCGTGCGATCCGCTTCCTCCTGTCCTCGAACCTTGCCGAGGTGGTGGGCATCTTCATCTTTACGGTGCTGGGGCTCTTCCTCCCCGACCTTGGTGCCGCGCTGCTCCTGCCGACGCACATTCTCTTTGTCAACCTGATCACCGACTCGCTCCCCGCGCTGGCGCTCGGAATGGAGGCCGCCGAGGCCAACATCATGAACCGCCCGCCGCGGAAGAAGAACGAGGGCATTTTTGCCGGCGGCATGGCGTTTGACATCGCCTACGAGGGTCTCTTTATCGGCCTTCTGACGCTGACCGCCTACCTCATCGGTCACTACGTTTTCCATGACGACAACGACGGTATGACGATGGCCTTCCTCACCCTCTCGATGGCCGAGATCTTCCACTCCTACAACATGCGCTCCGAGCGCGGCTCGATCTTCTCGGTCAAGTCGCACAACAAGCTCCTCTTCGGGGCGATGGCGCTGGCCTTTGTGCTGACGCTCGGCGTGATCTATATCCCCTTCTTCCGGGAGGCCTTCCAATTTGCCCCCGTGTCGCTCAGTGAGTACGCGATCGCCCTTGGGCTTGCCTTTACCGTCCTGCCCGTGGTCGAGCTTGTGAAGCTCCTTCGCCGCCGCATCGGAAAGTAATGAACGTTTACGATTTCGACAAGACCATCTACCCGAAGGACTCGACGAACGAATTTTACCTTGTGTGCCTTGTCCGCCACCCCTCGTTCCTTCTCGAC
>JAFVYX010000074.1 GCA_017500625.1 Clostridia bacterium
CCCCGTCCTTGTCGGACGGGGGCATTTTCATTACGCTCTGTCTTCAAGGTAGGCAACAACGTCGCCGACCGTGATGAACTTGTGCAGATCCTCATCGTCGATGGTCAGGTTGAACTTCTCCTCGCAGAGAAGGATCAAGTCCGCCAGTTCGAGAGAATTGACGCCGAGGTCATTGGCAAGCTCCGCCTCGAGGGTGATCTTGGCCTCCTCAACGCGCAGCTCCTCCATCAGAAGATTTTTGACCTTTTCGAACATTGAAATTTCCTCCTAATTGTTCTTGGGGGGGTATATCACTTCACCAGATAGCGCTTGATCTTCTTCGAGGTGTTTTTGGGGAACTCCTCGTTGCGGATCTCGATATCGGTAATGTGCTTAAAGGTGGGGACACGCTTGTTGATCGCCGTGATGGCGTTCTTCACGGCGTCATAGACCTCACTCGGGGTCTTACCCTCGATCTCGGGGTGCTGCGCATCGGGAACGACGATGGCGGTGATGGCCACCTCCATGCCGTCCTTTTTGCGGCCAAGGACCACGCTCTCCTTGATGAAGGGCACGGCCGAGAGGTATTCCTCCAGCTCCTCGGGAAAAACGTTCTTGCCGTTCGAGAGAATGATGACGTTCTTCTTACGGCCCGTGATGTAGATGTAATTGTCGGCGTCAAGGTAGCCGATGTCACCCGTACGGAAGAAGCCGTCCTCGGTGAACACCTCGGCCGTGGCCTCGGGGTTCTTGTAGTAGCCGAGCATGACGTTCGGGCCCTTCACAAGGATCTCGCCCGTCTCCTTCGTCTCGTCCTCACGGTCGATCCTCACCTCGCAGCCAAAGACGGGCGCACCGACCGAGCGGGGGCGCAAGACGCGAGAGGAGTTGACCGCCACCAGGGGCGAGCATTCGGTGATACCGTAGCCCTCAAAGACCGCGATGCCGAAGAGGTAGAGGTCACGCAGAATGCGCGGGCTGATCGCGGCACCGCCGCAGACGATGCTCGTCAGGTTGCCGCCAAAGGCCGCAGTGATCTCGGAGAAGAGCTTCTTGCGCAGGTCAATGCCCACGGCCAGCATCTTCTCGGCCAGGGCCATGGCAAACCGCACCTTTTTCTCCATACCGCGGCGGCGGATCTCGTCAAAGATGCGCTTGTGCAGCGTCTCCACAAAGAGGGGAACAAGGATCAGGGTGTTCGGCTTGTATTCGGCAAAGTTCTTGAGAACGTGCTTGATGCTGTCGTTGATGAGCATCGAGCCGCCAATGGCCACAACGCCCAGCTGACCGCAAAGCATCTCGTAGGTGTGGTGGATCGGCAGGACCGAAACAAAGGTGCACTTCTCATCGTAGGGCATCGTGTGCGTGGCCGAGTTGAGGGCCGCGATGATGTTGCCGTGCGAGAGCATAACGCCCTTTGAGGTGCCCGTGGTGCCCGAGGTAAAGAGCAGGATCGAGCATTTTTCCATTTCGGGAACGGCGTCGGCGTACGCGGTGTTGCCCGCGGCCATGGCGTCCTTACCGTCGGAAAGCATGTCGGCAAAGGAGATGCAGGTCTCGCCCCTCTCGTAGCCCTCGGTGGGCGTGACGGGAACGCGGAGCTTGAGGAAATCGTACTCCTCGCCGTCAAAGCGGCCGTTGAGGCCCGCGGTGTAGACCACGGCATCGGCCTCGGCGTGCTGGATAAAGGCCTTCACCTGCTCGGGATCCAGCTCCTTGTCCATGGGAATGATAACACCGTTCATCGCCACGGTGGCAATGTAGGTGGCAAGATAGGCGGGGTGAGTCTCACCGATCATCACGATGCGGCCGCCGGCCAGGCCGTGGGCATCGAGCGCGGTGGCAAAGGAGGCGACCATAGAGGCAAAGTCCGTATAGGACACGGTCTTGCGCTCGCCCCCCTCAAGATATTCGTAAAGGGGCTTTTCGCCAAACTTCTCTGCGGTGGCAACCACAAGATGACGCAGATCCGAGTAAAAGATCGGCGGGGTGGCATGCAAAGGATTCAGAAACTTCATTGTGCGTGCTCCTTTTTGTATGGTTGAGTTTTTACACAATGTCAATATTGTACCGCAAATCGTTCCTTTTGTCAAGGTTAATCTTACCAGAGCCCGTTTTCCCATAGAATACAAGGAAAATCCGCCTGTATTTGCCTCTCTACCATAGGCAAATACGCGCGCCCGTACGCCCGCGCGCCCGTGGCAAGGCCACGTCCGCTCTAAAATTTGGCGGCGGGGCTTTACAAAGGTGGCGAAGTATGGTATAGTAATAAGGTACGTTTGCTTTTCGGAGGAGCTTATGGATCTCTCTACCTGGATATTCGGGGCGCTGACGCTCGTCCTTCTCGCGGCGGCGGTCGTTTCCCGCCGTCTTCTTTTGCTGGCGCCCGTCCTCGGGGCGCTTTCGGCGCTCATCACCTCATTCTTTGCGGGTGCCGAGCTGTACCTTGAGCTTGCGGTCCTTGCCGCCGCCACCGGCGTTGGTTATCTCGTGCTGTCCCGCCTGCCCCGTCGCCGTCTCACGGCGCTGGAGACCATGGTAGGCAAGACCTGCGTCGTTACCGAACGCCTTGACCCTCTCACGGGCGGTCAGGTGGAGGTCGAGGGCAACCTTTGGGCGGCGCGCGGCCTCTCGGCCGAGGCCCCTTACGAGGTGGGGGCCACCCTCTCTGTGGTGGCGATCGAGGGGGTCAAGCTCATCTGCAAGTAATTTTTATAAAATCTCTTGACAAATCCCCCGCGGTCTGCTATAATACACCCGTTGCGGTATCCATCCCTCTGTACCTTTAGCTCAGCCGGATAGAGCAACTGCCTTCTAAGCAGTAGGTCGGGGGTTCGAATCCCTCAAGGTACGCCAAAAGGGTGCTGCATGGCTCCCTTTTTATGGTGGGTATGGCTCAGTTGGTTAGAGCGCCAGGTTGTGGCCCTGGAGGTCGAGGGTTCGACCCCCTTCATTCACCCCATACAAAAGCACGGAAGATTCCGTGCTTTTTCTTTGTCTGCAGCTGAAAAAAGTCCCTGCCTCGATGTGAGGCAGGGACAGATTTTATTTCACTGCAGTATCAAAGGTTTTCTTTGCCATTTCGGTGATGCTGACGCTCTCATAGCCGAAGATGGTGGTCTTCAGCGTATCGTTGATGGGCGCCGTCCACACCTCCGGGATGGCGCGCATGCCGCCGCGCATGCCGAGCACCGAGCCGACCGTTGCGCCGTTGCAGTCGGTATCGAAGCCGGTTTCGACCGCCATGCAGATGGAGCGGCCGTAGTCGCCCTTGCCGTAGAGAAGCGCTGCGGTGACGATCATCGCGTTGGATATGGTGTGGCACCATCCGTGGCTGGAATATTCGTCCCAGACCTCATGAATATGCGCAAAGCAGGCTTCCTCGGATTCGCCGCGCTCGTACATACCAAGGATGTCGCGGATGCCTTCGGTGAGGCGGCAGTTTGCGGGAATCTGTCCAAGGCCGGCTTCGATGATCTCGCGGATGTCCGAGGTGACAGCCGCCGCCGCGATCATCGCGGA
>JAFVYX010000075.1 GCA_017500625.1 Clostridia bacterium
CTGTACCGCATGTACACCCGTTGGGGTGAGCGCCACGGCTTCACCGTGAAGCTTTTGGACTGGCTGGACGGGGACGAGGCGGGCCTTAAGAGCGCCACGATCGCCATTGAGGGCGAGAACGCCTACGGCTATCTCCGCAGCGAGAACGGCGTGCATCGCCTTGTGCGTGTGTCACCCTTTGACGCCTCGGGGCGCCGCCAGACCTCGTTTGCCTCGGTGGAGGTCATGCCCGAATTCAACGACGATAACGACACCATCACCCTGCGCGATGAGGACCTGGAGATCACGGCGCACCGTTCGAGCGGCGCGGGCGGTCAGCACATCAACAAGACCGACTCGGCGATCCGTATCCTGCACATTCCCACGGGCATTGTGGTGGGCTGTCAGACCGAGCGCTCCCAGCTCCAGAACAAGGAGACGGCGCTTCGTATGCTGAAATCCAAGCTGATGGAGATCAAGGCACGCGAGAAGCTGGAGCGCATTGAGGACATTCAGGGCGTTAAGACCAAGATCGAATGGGGCGCCCAGATCCGCAGCTACGTATTTATGCCTTATACCCTTGCCAAGGATACCCGCACGGGCTACGAGGACGCCAACATCGGCGCCGTGATGGACGGCGAGATCGACGGCTTCATCAACGCCTACCTGAAGGCCAACGCCAATTCGTGAAAGGAGAATCCCTATGCTGAAAAGATCCAAACTCGTCCTTGCCGTTTCGCTCCTGGTTCAGTCCTTTACCCTCTTCGTTCTCTTTCTCTTCCTCTGTGTGAAGAAAAAGAGCATTGCCGCCGCGTTCCTCGCCGTTTCGGCGATGGAGGGCGCCGCGGGCGCTTACCTTTTCCGCCAGGTGAAGGAGGAGCTGGAGGAGAACGATTTCGACCCCAGCTGCTACCTCGACGAGGACCTCGTTGCCGAGGAGCTTGACCTCGACGAGGCCGTGCTTCACCACCACGTCACGCACCGCGACGAGGAGGAGACCGCCGCCGAGCGTGCCGAGATCGCGCTGGACGAGACGGCAGAAGAAGAGGAATTCAAGACCCATTAAAAAAAGACCTGCCCGCGGGCAGGTCTTTTTTTAATTCATTTCCTCGATGTGGCTGACGTACTCGACGGTGGCGAGGGCGGCGATGATCTCGGCGTGGGTCTTGTAGCGCTTCAGCTCGGGGCTTTGGACGGTGAGGCCGATCGAATAGACCGAGAGGCCCGAATTGATGTAGGCGGGGTTCGACTCGATCTCATCGATGCGCAGGCCAAGCTTGCGGATCGTGGTGATGAACTCGGCAAGATTCGATTTGCTGGCCAGCTCAAGGTGGATCTCAAAGTGGTTGGAGCGGTTTTTGAGATAGCGTTCAAAGGCAGGAAAATAGGAGAGGGTGGCCATCAGGGCGAGGAAGCCGACGAGCGCGACGGTATAGAGGCCCGCGCCGAGCGCCATGCCGAGGGTGGCCACGGCCCAGAGGGCGACCGAGGTGGTCAGCCCCTTGATCTGGCTGCGCGAGCTGAACAGCACCGAGTTGGCGGCAAGAATACCGACCGAGACGAGCGCCGCCGCCGAGAGCAGGGGGAAGCCGAGACCGACGCCCTGCACGAGATAGACGTCAAAGAGCGTGACCACCGTGCCGCCGAGAGCGAC
>JAFVYX010000013.1 GCA_017500625.1 Clostridia bacterium
GCTGTGAGTTTGACGTGGGCTGGCTCACCGTGGCGGGCGAGGATCCCGCCGAGTGGATCCGCCGTTATGCAGGGCGCGTGCCGATGCTGCATATGAAGGACTTTTACTTTGAAAATTCGGGTAAGGCCGAGGGCAAGAACCCCGCTGACCTTGCCGACGCCACCCTCGGCCGCGGCCGCCTTGACGTGCCCGCCGTGCTGGAGGCCGCCAAGACCTCGGGCGTGGAGTGGCTGATCGTGGAGTTTGACGAGCCGGAGGCAGGCATGACCGCCTTTGAATGCGCCCGCGAGTCCTACGATTACCTCAAATCCCTGCTTTAATTAAAATTGGTGGAAACCACCTGTAAACAGAAAGGAATTTACTATGGCAGATCTGAACACCTTTTCCTACGAAGAAACCAAGGCCGTAGACGCCTCCAAGAAGTTCCGCTACGGTATCATCGGTACCGGCTGGATCGCCGATTACCACATGCGCGCCCTGCTCCGCCAGCCCGACATTGAGGTCGTGGCAGTGGCCGAGCTGATCCCCGGCAAGGCCGAAGCCTTCCTGAAGAATTACGATATCCCGAACGAGGTCAAGATCTACCCCGATCACCACGCAATGCTGGAGGCCGAGCAGCTTGACGGCGTCAGCGTTTGCACCTACAACGCCACCCACGCCGAATGCACCATTGACGCGCTCGAGCACGGTGTCAGCGTTCTGCTTGAAAAGCCGATGACCGTCACGCTTGACGAGGCCGTGGCGATCTGCCGCGCCGAGAAGAAGAGCGGCAAGATCGTTTCGGTCGGCTACCAGCCCCGCTTTGACGAGAATATGAAGATGATCAAGAAGATCGTGGAGAGCGGTGAGCTTGGCGAGATCTACTACATCCAGACCGGTGGCGGCCGCCGCCGCGGTATCCCCACCCCCTTCGGCACCTCGTTCATCGAGAAGAAGACCGCAGGCCTCGGCGCCCTCGGCGATATCGGCTGCTACTCGCTCGATATGGTGCTGAACGCGATCGGCTATCCGAAGCCCCTGACCGTTTCGGGCTATAAGTCCGACTTCTTCGGCAAGAGCCCGCTCTACTCCAACAAGCCCGAGTACGCCGAGATCTTCTCGGTGGATGACTTTGCCGCCGCCTTCGTGCGCCTTGAGGGTGGCATCGTGCTGGACTTCCGTATCGCTTGGGCGATGCACGTTGATACCCCCGGTGACACGATCATCTTCGGTAAGAAGGGTGCCCTCCGCATCCCCTCGACCGAGTGCTGGAACGGTACCGTTGGCGGCGCTATGACGATCTACCACGACGTGGCAGGCAAGCAGGTGCAGACGACCGTGCCGATCCTCAAGACCTCCCACGATCTCTTTGACCTCAAGATCCGCTCGTTTGTGGACGCCGTCAAGGAGGGCACCCCTGCCCCCGTTCCGACCAGCCAGATCCTCTTCAACCAGGCGATCATCGACGGTATCGCCCGCTCGGCCGAGGCCGGCCACGAGGTCGAGATCGAGATCCCCGAGATTTAATGGCGCTTGCATAAATTCCGTAATACGTCGTTGCTCCTCAGTGACGAATTCGGCGTACGCCAAGTACGCCGTCATCCGTCACTTCCGGTGCGCCTAGTCTTACGAAATTTCTGCTGCGCGCGGGGACATCTTCGGCGCGGGTGCGTCTTCGTAGGCGTGCCTCGTCTGGCGCAATTTTATTTCCGCGCGGGTACATCTTCGTAAGAAGATATCCCGCCATCGCAAAAAGCACCCCACGGGGTGCTTTTTTGCTTATGTCGTTGCTGCTTTCACCGCCACCAAGCACGAACCGATGCCTTTGTGCTCACACCGCGAGTGTTCTCCTCACCCACC
>JAFVYX010000002.1 GCA_017500625.1 Clostridia bacterium
GCGCTCCTCGATGATCTCCATATGGAGAAGGCCGAGGAAGCCGCAGCGGTAGCCAAAGCCGAGCGCCACCGAGGTCTCGGGCTCATAGGAGAGGGCGGCATCGTTCAGGCGGAGCTTTTCGAGGGCATCGCGCAGGTCACCGTAGCGTGCGCCGTCCGCGGGGTAGATGCCCGCATAGACCATCGGGCGCGCGGGGCGGAAGCCGGGCAGGGGCTCGGTAACGCCGCCCTCGGCGTGCGTAATGGTATCGCCGATGCGGGTGTCGCCCACTGTCTTCATGCTGGCGGTGATGTAGCCGACCTCGCCCGCCGAAAGGACACCCGTATCGTTCATAGCAAAGGCGCCGGGCGTGCCGACCGAGACGACGTCATAGACGGCGCCCGTCGACATGATGCGGATCCGGTCGCCCGCACGGAGCGTGCCGTCAAAGACACGGACGTAGACCACAACGCCAAGGTAGCTGTCGTAATAGGAGTCGAACACCAGGCACTTGAGGGGGGCCTCGGGATCGCCCTCGGGCGCGGGAATATCGGTGATGAGGCGCTCAAGGACGTCGCGGATATTCTGCCCCGTCTTGGCCGATACCGCAGGACAGTCCTCGGCGGGAACGCCGATGATCTCCTCGATCTCCTCGCGGACGCGGGGAACGTCGGCCGAGGGCAGGTCGATCTTGTTGATGACGGGCAGGATCTCAAGGTCGTTGTCGATCGCCAGGTAGGCGTTGGCCAGCGTCTGCGCCTCGACGCCCTGCGTGGCATCGACGACGAGAATGGCGCCCTCGCACGCCTTTAAGGAGCGAGAGACCTCGTAGCCGAAGTCGACGTGGCCGGGGGTGTCGATGAGGTTGTAGAAATACTCCTCGCCGTTCTCGGCGCGGTAGGAGAGCGAGACGGTGCGCGCCTTGATGGTGATGCCGCGCTCACGCTCAAGATCCATATTGTCGAGCATCTGCTCGTCGATGCTGTGGCTGTCCACCGCACGGGTCGCCTCCAGGATACGGTCGGCGAGGGTGGATTTGCCGTGGTCGATGTGCGCGATGATCGAAAAATTGCGGATATTTTTCTGCTTGTCAGTCACGGTCGTTTCCTCGTTTTTAAAATGTCATACGCGGGAAAAGGCGGCGGTGTCCTCGGTGAGGGCACGGATCTTCTCCTCGGCCGCCGCCTCGCTCTCGGCGTGGACAAGGAAATAGAGCTTGATCTTCGGCTCGGTGCCCGAGGGGCGGATCACCACCTTATCGTCGTCCTCGGTGATGAAATAGAGAACGTTGCTCTCGGGCTGGGGGATCGCGGTGCGCTCGCCCGTTTCGACGTTTGTAAAGTAACCTTTACGGTAATCGCCGATGGAGACGACACGGCGGCCACCAAGGACGGTGGGCGGGGCCTTGCGGAGCGTTTCCATCACGCGGCGCTGGCGCTCGAGGCCGTCAAGCCCCTCCATATAGATCTCGGTGGTCTTTTCACGGAAGATGCCGTAGCGCTGATCGAGCCCGAGGAGTGCATCGTGAAGCGTCATACCGCGCTCCTCGTAATAGGCGGTCATCTCGGCAATGAGAAGCGAGGTAGCAACGGCGTCCTTATCGCGGGCGTCGGTATAGGGGAGATAGCCGTAGCTCTCCTCAAAGCCGAGGAGGAGCGAGCGCTCACTATTCGTGGCCTCGCGGTCCTTGATGACCTCGCCGATATACTTGAAGCCCGTGAGGACGTCATAAAGACGAACACCGTTCCTCTCGCAGATGCGCGTGACAAGGTCGGTCGAGACGATGCTCTTGATGGCATAGGCATCGGCGGGGAGGGTGCCGAGGCGGCGGCGCGCACCGATGACATAGTCAAGGAGCAAAGCGCCCATCTGGTTACCGCTGATCGTCACGAAGCCGCCGTCCCTTGTGCGCGTGACAACGCCCACGCGGTCGGAGTCGGGGTCGGTGGCGATGACGATATCGCTCCCTACCCTCTCGGCGAGGGCGATGCCGAGAGTAAAGACCTCGGCGTACTCGGGATTGGGCTTCACGACGGTCGGGAAATCGCCGTCGGGAATCATCTGCTCGGGCACGGGATAGACGTGGCGCAGCCCCGCACGCGAAAGGACCTCGGGCACCAGGCGGCGCCCCGCACCGTGCAGGGGGGTATAAACGATCGAGAGGGTTTCTCCCGCGCGGCGGAGAAGCTCGCGGTCGATGAGCGACGACGAAACGGCGGCAAGGTACTCCTCGTCAAACTCCTCGCCGAGCATCGTCACGGCGCCGCCCGTCACCGCCTCCTCAAGGGGCAGACGGGGCACGGCCTCCAGGATCTCCAGCGAGGCCATGGTGGAGGCAACGGCCGCGGCCGCCTCGGGCGAGAGCTGACAGCCGTCCTCGGCGTAGGCCTTGTAGCCGTTGTACTCACGCGGGTTGTGTGAGGCGGTGATGTTGATGCCCGCCGCACAGCCGAGGCGGCGCACGGCAAAGGACAGCTCGGGCGTCGGGCGCAGGCCGTCAAAGAGATAGACGCGGATCCCGTCGGCGGCCAGGACCTCGGCGGCCACACGGGCAAAAAGCGCGGAGTTGTGGCGGCTATCGTAGCCGATGACACAGCCGCGGTCGGCACCGCCCTCCTCGCGGATCATTTTGGCAATGCCGCGCGTGGCGTGGGCGACGGTATAGACGTTCATGCGACCGGGCCCCATCGCCATCGATGAGCGAAGCCCCGCCGTGCCGAATTCGAGCGTACGGCCAAAGGCCAACTCCCGCGCCTCCTCCGAGGACACGGCCTTCACCTCGGCGCGCTCGGCCTCGGTAAGGACGGGCGAGGTCAGCCAGCGCTCATACTCGCGTACGTAATCCATCAGGCGTCCTCCTCGGCAGACAGGGCCATGCACGCCTCAAGGGCGGTGGCCAGCTGATCGGGGCAGGAGGTGGGCTTCATGCCGCAACGAATGCCGCGCAGGCGGGAGATCGCCTCCTCGACGGGAAGGCCGCGCACAAGAGACGCCACCCCCTGGGTGTTGCCTCCGCAGCCGCCGTAAAATTTCACCTCATGAATGACGTTGCCGTCAATGGCCACGTCGATACGGCCCGCGCAGACGCCGCGGGTGCGGTAGGACAGTGTTTTCATAAGAGACTTCCTTTCATGCAAGTTCAAAGTAAAAGCCGTGGCCGATGTAGCCGGGCACAAAGAGCGAAAGATAGACGAGAAAGGGAACAAGCGCCGCCTCCTCCCCCCTGACGGCGAGACGGAAGAGGGGGTCCTCTCCGTCGGGCGTGGGCAGGGGCTCACAGCGCTCAATGAGGACGGGCAGGGCCTCGACCGCGGCAAAGAGCCCCGAAAGGCCGACGTCCGCCAGAGCCGAGGTAAAGAGAAAATGCGTGGGCGGGCCAAGGCGGACCGAACGGCGGCCGAGAAGGCCGAAGACGGCCTCACCGCCCTCGGTGTCAAGGGTGACGGTGGCCAGCACGGCAAGGCCGTGCTCCTCAAGCATGGCGCTGACCGAGCCGAGCGCCACACCGCCCGAGCGGAGCGGAAGCACGGCGTAATCGGCGTGGCCGCCGCAAACGTCATCAACGACCTCGGTAAAGTCGCGGCGGTCGGCGACGGTGGGGGCGCCAATGAGAGGCAAAAAGCGAAGAAGGGCGCGCTCGGTATGCGGATTCCTCACACAAACGAGGCGACTGACCTCGGGGGGCGGGACGGTACCGTCCGCAAAATCACCGGGGGCGAGGGGACGGCCGAGAACGCGCTCGGCGGCCGCAAGCACGCTACCGGCGAGGTAGGCGCGATCGGTGGCCGAGAGCGAGGAAAGAGTCGCCGAGAGCGCCGCACGGTGACGAGGCAGACCGTCAGCGGGCGGGACAGCCGGGGACAGAAGCGAGGAAAACACCGAGGACGCCGCCGAAAGCAGGGCGCGGGGCGAGCCGACCTCACCCGCGGCGGCGAGCTCACCGATCACCGTCTCGGCAAGCTCCGAGACGTGGCCGAGGCGCTTCTCCGCGAGACGAGAGACGGCCAAGGCATTCTCGGCCAGATTATCAAGAACGGCGGCCGCACGGCCGACAGGAGCCGTCACGGCAGCTTTTCGAGAAGACGGTAGCTCTCCGAGAGGAGGGCGCTCATCTCCTCGGCGCGGAGGGGACGGTGGGTAAGGAGCGAGAGCGAGAGAAGGTGACGGGCCACGGCCCCCTCCTCTTCGCCGTACCCGCCCGAAAGCAGGCGTACGATCACGGGGGCATCGAGGTTCAGAGCCAGCGTGGCGGCCACGGGGGCGGGGGGCGCCTCGGGCGCCAGCATGCGCATCACGTCACGCATACGGACGGCCTCCTCGTCGGCCGTAAGAATGGCGGGGGCGGCCGCCTCC
>JAFVYX010000076.1 GCA_017500625.1 Clostridia bacterium
CGTTGAGGAAGGCAGCATGTACCTCCCGAAGGGTGAGGAGGGTGCCGAGATCATGAATGGCTTTGCCGAGCGCAATGAGGAGATAAAGAACGGCAAATGGCTGGACGGCTGGAACGAGTTCTGCGAGAAGAACACGTACTATATAACCGCTATGAACAACGCCTTCCTTCCCGAGGCCACCGACCGTCAGAAGCAGACGCTTCCCCACTACCTTGACTGTGAAGCGCATCACGACGTCATTATGTATCACTACAAGACCTGGCACCACACCAACGAAAGAAACTGAACATAAGAAAAAGCAACTCCCGCGGGAGTTGCTTTTTCTTATGCGTATGTACGGGCGAGGGCGAGAAGCTCCTCCCGATCGTTGGGGGTCTTGCCCTCGATCACCGCGGTATAGAGGATCTCCAAGAGAGCGCCGAGCTCTTTGCCGCTCGGGACACCGATCGCCACGAGATCCTTGCCCGAAACAGCGAGGTGAGAAAGAAGATACGGCGCCCCCTCGCGAAGGATCGCGGCAAGAACCTCCGTGGCCAAGGAATCGTCTATACCGTGGGCGGCGCGCAGGCAAAGGGCGTTTTCAAGAGATGCTCTCCCCTCCTGCCGCAAAAGGCGGCAGAGAGCCGCCCTTTCGGGGAGAAGCTCGGTATCAAAAAGACGGATCATCGACAAAACGGCACGAAGCGTTACCGTATCGGGGCGAAGCCCCTCCAGCACGGCCTTCGCTCCGCTCTCACCCAGAGGAAGCAATAGGTCGGCAAAGCGGAAGACGGGCTCTGCGGGCAAGGTCGCAAAGCCGGAATGGGGACGGGCGCCCGGAAGAAGGAGTGAGACGATATCGGCATACTCCAGAAGCACCGAAACGGCCGAGGGCCCCACAACAAGACGGGAAAGCTCCTCGCGGATACGCTCGGCGGCCACACCACGGACCGTGGGTGCCAGCTCACGTGCCGCGGCGGCGGTGTCCGCATCGAGCGAAAAACCAAGGGTTGAGGCAAAGCGCAAGGCGCGCAGGATACGCAGAGCGTCCTCTCCAAAGCGCTTACGCGCATCTCCCACGGCTCTGAGGCAATGGGCGGAAAGGTCCTCCCTACCACCGTAAGGGTCGGCAAGACCGCGCCGAGGAGAATACGCCATGGCATTCACCGTAAAGTCGCGCCGCGCCAGATCCTCGGTAAGCGAGGGCGTGAACCTGATACTGTCGGGGCGGCGGTGATCGGTGTAGGCGCCGTCCACACGGTAGGTCGTGATCTCCAGCGGCATACCGTCCGACAGCACCGTTACCGTGCCGTGGCGGAGACCCGTCTCGATCGTGCGGCGATCGGAAAAGACAGCCAGCGTTTCCTCGGGAAGCGCCGATGTGGTGATGTCAAAATCGTGCGGGGGAACGCCACGGAGAAAATCACGGACACAGCCGCCGACAAGATAGGCCTCGTAGCCCGCCGCCTCTAACCGATCAAGGACCCGACAGACGGCGGTGGGGATAGAAAACTCGTTCATAATGACCTCTCATTCTACGATCGGCAGGGAACGCAGAAGCTTCACTCTTTGACGGTAATCGGGAAGATAGCGGGCAACGATATCATAAAAGCGGCGGGAGTGATTCATCTCCTTGCGATGCGCCAGCTCGTGCACCACCACATAATCGATGATCTCCTCGGAGTGCGCCATCAGGCGATAGGAATACGAAATGTTTCCCTTCGACGAGCAGCTTCCGAGACGTCGGCGCGCCGAAGTGACGCCGACCTTTCCGTAGGTGATCCCCATTTTTTCGGCCCAACGGGCCGTGCGGACGGGCAGGTCCTCCTTTGC
>JAFVYX010000077.1 GCA_017500625.1 Clostridia bacterium
AACGACGATACGGGTCGCCATCGTCATAGCCTCGGTCTGGTCATGCGTAACGTGGATGAAGGTGGTACCAACCTTCTTGTGAAGCTTGGTCAGCTCGGTTCTCATCGAGGCACGGAGCTTAGCGTCCAGGTTGGAAAGCGGCTCGTCAAGAAGGAAGACCTTCGGGTTACGGACGATCGCGCGGCCAAGGGCCACACGCTGCTTCTGACCACCCGAAAGGGCCTTCGGGCGACGCTCAAGGAGGTGGTTGATGTCGAGGATACGGGCGGCCTCCTCAACGCGGCGCTTGATCTCCTCCTTCGGCACCTTGCGGAGCTTCAGACCAAAGGCCATGTTCTCAAACACGGTCATGTGAGGATACAGAGCGTAGTTCTGGAACACCATCGCGATGTCTCTGTCCTTCGGCGCCACGTCGTTCACGAGACGGTCGCCGATCCAGAGCTCACCCTCGGAGATCTCCTCAAGACCCGCGATCATACGGAGGGTCGTGGACTTACCGCAGCCCGAAGGGCCGACGAGGATCAGAAACTCCTTATCCTTGATCTCCAGGTTGAAGTCGGAAACGGCCGTAACGCCGCCGGGGTACTTCTTATAAATGTGCTTCAGGGAAAGACTTGCCATAGCGGTACTCCTTTTTGTGAATACATAGTTTTACGCCTATTATTATAACAGAAAAATCTCGGTTTGCAAAGGGGGCAACCCAATGAACTTTCGCCCGCCCTTTTGTCTATCTTGCACAAAAAACGCGCTTCTGTCGCACAAGCGGCAAAAGCGCGTTCTTATTTTTACTAATAAATTAGAAATCCGTCAGCTGCGGGGCGTTTTTCTGGTGAGCGAGATGCGGCCGCGCTTGCGGTCCACGCCCTTGATGCGGACCTCAATGACGTCGCCGACCTTCAGAACGTCGGCGGGGTTCTTTACAAAGCGGTCGCTCATCTCGGAAACGTGCAGAAGCCCGTCGTCATGCACGCCGATGTCCACAAAGGCGCCGAAGTCGACCACGTTGCGGACGGTGCCCGTCAGCACCATGCCGTCCTCGAGGTCGTCGATCGTGAGAACGTCGGTGCGGAGGACGGGCGGCGGTGCGCTGTCACGAATGTCGCGGCCGGGCTTTTCGAGCTCCCCGATGATGTCAAGGAGGGTCGGCTCGCCACACTCCAGCTTCTTCGCCAGCTTTCCCGTGCCGCGGGCCAGGGCGAGGGCGCGCAGACTGCCGATCCTGCCGCCCCTCACCTCGTCCTCGGTCATACCGAACTCCGCAAGAAGGGCACGGGCCACGGCGTAGGATTCGGGGTGAACGCCTGTGTTGTCCAGCACCTCGGAGGAGCCCGAAACGCGGAGGAAGCCCGCGCACTGCTGGAAGGCCTTGTCGCCGATCTTCGGCACCTTTTTGATGGCCGAGCGGCTACGGAACTCGCCGTTCTCCTCACGGTAGGCCACAATGTTCTTGGCGGCCGTCGCGTTGATGCCCGCAATGTGCGAGAGGAGCGAATAGGAGGCGGTATTGACGTCCACACCCACGCTGTTCACACAGTCCTCGACCACGCCGTCCAGCGCCTCGGTGAGGCGGTTCTGCTTCATATCGTGCTGATACTGCCCAACGCCGATCGCCTTCGGGTCGATCTTGACAAGCTCGGCAAGGGGATCCTGCAGGCGGCGCGCGATCGAGACGGCGCTGCGCTCGGTCACGTCAAAGTCGGGGAACTCCTTAGCGGCCAGCTCGGAGGCCGAATACACGCTGGCGCCCGCCTCGCTGACGATGGTATAGGCCACCTTGCGGTCGCACGACTTCAGCGTTTCGGCAATGAAGGCCTCACTCTCACGGGAGGCGGTGCCGTTGCCGATCGCCACCACGTCAATGCCGTAGGTGTTGATGAGCTTGAGGACCAGGCGGCGGCTCTTGTCGGTCTCCTCGCGCGGCTTTGTCGGGTAGATGACGGCGGTGTCCAGCACCTTGCCCGTTTTATCGACCACCGCCAGCTTACAGCCCGTGCGGTAGCCGGGGTCGTAGCCGAGGACGGTCTTACCCTTCAGGGGCGCGGCTAAGAGCAGGTGGCGCAGGTTGTCGGAAAAGACCTTGAGGGCGCCCTCGCTCGCGGTGTCAAAAAGCTCGGCGCGCACCTCACGCTCAAGCGAGGGGAAGATCAGGCGGTCGTAGCTATCCTCGGCGGCGGCGCGCACAAGGGCGGCGGTCGGCGAGTCCTTCTCGGTGATCACGCGGGAGTAGAGGCGGGCGAGCGCCGCGTCGCGGTCGAGCGTCATCGTGACCTTCAGGCACTCCTCCTTCTCACCGCGCGTGATCGCCAGCACGCGGTGGCCCTTCACGGTACGGACGGGCTCACGGTATTCGGCGTAGTCGGCGTAGATCTTGGTGTTCTCCTTTTCCTCGTCGGCAAGGCGCGTTTCCAGCTCGGCCGCTTCAAAGGCAAAGTCACGGAGCATTTTGCGGTACTCGGCCGAGTCGGAGATGTCCTCGGCAATGATGTCGGAGGCCCCCGCCAGGGCGGCCGCGGCGTCGGGCACGTCCTTCTCGGCGTCCACGTACTCGGCCGCCGTTTCCTCGATCGGACGGTCGAGCGACGCGGGCTGGGAGAGGATCAGCTCGGCAAGGGGCGCAAGACCGCGCTCCCGCGCCACCGAGGCGCGCGTGCGGCGCTTCTGCTTGTAGGGGCGGTAGATGTCCTCAAGCTCCACCAGCGTCACGGCCAGCGAGAGGGCGTGAGTCAGCTCGTCGGTGAGCTTCCCTTGGTTCTCGATCGCCGTGCGGATCTCCTCGCGGCGCTCATCGAGCTTGCGGAGGTAGGAAAGGCGGTCGTCAAGGGCGCGCAGGGTCACGTCGTCAAGACTGCCCGTGACCTCCTTGCGGTATCGCGCAATGAAGGTAATGGTGTTGCCCTCGTCGATGAGGGCCACCGTCTTTTCCACGCGCTCGGCGGGAATATTCAGCTCCTCGGAGAGGATCTTGATGATGTCCATGGGGGTTCTCCTTTTTCAGTTGTTGTCGGCAGAGAGCGCCGCCCGTTTGAGGTGGGCCAGCTCACCGTCGGTCAGGGGGCGGCACGCGCCCCGCGGCAGGGTGGGGTCGAGAGGGATATCGGCAAAGGCAATGCGCTCGAGCGTGACAACGGGCGCACCGAGGGCCGCCATCATGCGCTTGACCTCGTGGTACTTGCCCTCGGTGAGGGTGACGGTGCCGCCAAGGCGGTCGGCATCGGCCGTAAGGAAGGCAGGGCGGCAGGGGACGTCGCCCAGCGTCATTCCCAGAGACAGGCGCTCCTCGGCGTCGCTTGGCAAGGGGGCCGCGGTCGTGAAGCGGTACACCTTGCGGACGCCGCGCTTCGGGGAGAGCAGGGCGTGGGTGAGGGGGCCGTCATCGGTCAGGAGAAGGAGCCCCTCGGTGTCGCGGTCCAGTCGTCCGCAGGGAAAGAGGTCGCGCCGCGCGTATTCGGGCGGCACCAGCTCGGTCACCACGGGGAGCCGTCCGTCCTCGGTCGCGCTCACGTACCCCTTCGGCTTATTGAGCCAAAGGTAGGCGTAGCGGGCGTAGGTCACCCTCTCCCCGTCCAGCGTTACCGTATCGCGCTCGGGATCGACCGCAAGGTCGGGGGCCACCGCCACGGCACCGTTGACCGTGATCCTGCCGCGCTTCACCGCGGCGGCACACTCTCGGCGGGACAAAAGCCCCACGGTCGTGAACAGCTTATCGAGACGCATACCGCTCCCTCCCTTCGCTCGGCCCAAGGCCGCAAGCGTATTTATTGTACCACAAAAGGCCTGTATTGTAAAGAGAAAATGAAGAAAAAACCGCGTCCGTGCCCGTGCCGTCAAAAGAAAAAGGACGGCCTCCCGTTTTTGCGGAGATGCCGCCACTTTTTTCGGTTTTATGCCAAGCGATCCTTACCTTCCGTCGGCCTCCACAAAGGCGTCGAGCGCCTCGCGGTAGAGGTAGAGGGAGCCGAGAATGAAGAGCGGCAGACGGAGACGGCGGGCAAGGGCCAGCCCCTCCTCCATCGCCGAGAGCACGTCGGGATAGGCCTCGGCCTCGGCACCGCCCGTCCGCCATGCCTCGGAAAGCTCGCCCGCGGGCAGGGCGCGGGGGTTGTCGGGGCGCACGCAGAGGACACGCTCGCAAAGCGGGGCGAGCGTTTCGATCATCGCTCGGTAGTCCTTGTCGCGCATCACGCCCGTAAGGAGCAGGATCTTACCGTGGTAAAGGCGGCGAATGCTCTCGGCGGCGGCGGCGATCCCCTCGGGGTTATGCGAGCCGTCAAATACCACGTCGGGCGCGTGGCGGAAGTACTCAAACCGCGCAGGCCAAAAGACGTTGGCAAGCCCGTGGCGCACGGCCTTGTCGGGAAGCTCAAGACCCGCGTTTCGCAGGGCCTCGACCGCCAGAAGCACAAGCGCGGCGTTCTTCGGCTGGTAGGTGGCGGCAAAGGGGATCATGACGTCCTCCCAATCGCTATAGGAAAAGCACGTGCCGTGCGGCGTTACGTCATGCACGCGGATCCTGTCGGCATCAAGGAACTCTATGGCACAGCCCCGCTCGGCCGCCTCGCTCGCCAGCACCCCTCGCACCGCGGGGGTGACGTCTCCCACCGCCACGGGGGTACCCGCCTTGAAGATGCCCGCCTTTTCGTGCGCGATCGCCTCCACGGTGTCACCGAGGATCGCGGTGTGATCGAGCGAGATGCCCGTGACCACCGAAAGGAGGGGATCCTCGATCACGTTGGTGGCGTCCAGCCGTCCGCCAAGCCCCACCTCGATCACGGCCACGTCCACGCCCTCCTCAAGGAACCAAAGGAAGGCGGCGGCGGTGATCAGCTCAAACTCGGTGGGCTTGTCGGCCATGGCGTCGGCGTGCGGGCGCACCTTGTCCATAATGCGGCAGAGCGCTCCGTCGGGGATCGGCACTCCGCCGATCTGCATGCGCTCACCAAAGCGGTAGATATAGGGTGAGGTAAAGAGGGCCGTGCGGTAGCCCGAGGCGCGCAGGATCGCCGCCAGCGTCGCGCTGGTCGAGCCCTTGCCGTTGGTGCCCGCCACGTGAATGCAGCGCAACTTCTTCTGCGGGTCACCGAGGGCGTGGCAAAGCTCTCGGATTCGGGAAAGCCCCGGACGGCTCCCCTGCCACTCGGTGGCGTGAATGTAGGCCATCGTCTCTTCGATCGTCATTTCAGCAACCTTTCCAGCTCGCGCCGTACGGCGGCCGAGCGCATGAGCATATAAAGAAGGTAGGATTCGAGCCCCACCACAAGGAGGTACATGAGGAGCCGCGGCCAAAGCAGGGTGAAAAAGCCGACCTCGGTAAAGAGCGATAGCGCAAGACTCTTGATCCCCACCGAGCCAACGGTGTGGGCCGCCCCGTCAAGGAGCAGGAGAAAAAGAAAGCTCGGCGCTGTGCGGACGTTGTCCCGTCGCCCCGTGAGCCACGCGATGACCCCGGGCACAAGCCCTACGGCCGCCGCCCCCACCGAAATGAGGGGCAGTGGCGCCATGCCCGCCAGAAGACAGGAGAGGAGGTCGGCACACACACCGACCGCCGCCCCCACGATCGGGCCGAGCACGTAGCCCGCAAAGACGATGGGCAGTCCCTCCACCGTAAAGCGGACGGGCGCCTCGCCCTGTATCGCCTTGGCAACGTACCCAAGGAGAAAGGAGAGGGCGGCAAGGAGGGCGGCAAGGCAGAGACGCCGCGTGTGGCGCTGCCAATACCCTCGCCCGCTTTTCGGGTGGGGTGATGATGCAAAAAACATAAAGATCCTCCTTTCCCGATCTCGGCGGAAAAAGAGGACCACTCTCATCTGTCGGAAGCGGGATGCAGAACCGTTACCGCGGTGGTAACACCTTCGTCCGAACGGCAACTCCCCGTCCCCTCGGCACTTCACGCATCGGCTCTTACTCTTCGTTATGTACTCATTATACTCACGCGCGCCCGCCTTGTCAATACTTGACGGGAATTTCGGGGCGCGATGCAAGGAAAAAGCCCCCTCGTCAAGGGGGGCTTTGCGGAGACGGCGGGGCATCAGCCCTCCAGCACCTCCACGGCGCGCATAAGCAGCGGCTCAATGAAGTCCACCGTGTGCGGATAGCTTGAGAAATCCATAATGCCAAACTCATCAAGGAGGGCGATGGCGGCCTCCCTGCCGTGCTTTTCTTCTATGAGGTAAAGAATTCTTGACAAACGGAACATCTCGCGCGTTGCCACAAGACGGAGCGACTGGCAGGCGGAGCGCTTCGCGTAGTTCGGGTAAACGATGAAGGCGTCTCCCGCGGGGTATTCGAGGTTGCAGTCGGTGTTGCCGTAGGGATTGATGACGGTGCGCGAGAGGAAGGAGTTGTAGAAATTGAAGCCCCACTGCAAAAAGAGGGAGATCCGGAAGCGGTAAAGGAGCGCCCCCAAGACCACAAGGCGGGAGAGGGGCATCGCCAAAAAGCGGTTGGGCATATAGTTGCCTGCGGGCGAGCAGCAGAAATAGGTGCAAAGCGGACGCACTCCCGCCTCGATGAACTTTTTCACGTTGCCCTCAATGCAAACGCTGTACTCGCGCTCGCTCTTGCCAACGAATTCCAAGCTGTCGCAGGCGTCCAGCGTGTTACAGCGGCCAAGGTGGGGCAGGATCATCTCCTTGCACGCTGTCCAACGCTCAAGCTGCTCGACCTTCGGCTCGTCCGAGACGTGGAAGAAAACGTTTTCCTCGATCCCCAGCTCGCGGAATTTTGCCACCAGCACGGGAATGAGCGACGTCACAAAGCGGCGGTAATCGTCCGAGAGCGAGTCGGTGTCCCAGCCAAAGCGGCGGCGGAGGCGCCCGTTCTCGCCGCGCACCAGGATCTTCGGCGCGTGCTCGGCGCCCCACTGCGTGAAGAAGGGGGGCATCTCAAAGTACTTGATGCCGCGCGCACGGACAAACGCGAGGAACTCCTCGAGCTTTGTAAGATCGAAGGTGAAATTGCCCGCCTCGTCCTCACGGATATCGAGGAGCTGGGCGGTGACTTCCCTGGTCGTCCTGCAGGGGTTTGC
>JAFVYX010000078.1 GCA_017500625.1 Clostridia bacterium
GCATTGAGCACGTTCAGCACCTCGATCGTGCGCTCATACGTGATATTGTTTCCGCAGAAGGCTACCAACTGATCGAAGATTACCGTAAGGAGGCCGAGGAATGGCTGAAAACATTACGAAAATGACCGTGCCGAAGCGCATACTCCGCACGCTCCTCACCAGTCTCACCGCGGGCGTTGTTCCGCGCTCGGGCGCTCCCTACATTGCCATTGGCCGCAAGGCCGAGAGCGATGCGCTCCTCGACAGTCTCGAGGCCGCAGGAGAGGGCGGCTCGTCTATCCGCTTTCTCATCGGTCGCTATGGCAGCGGTAAGAGCTTTCTTCTGCAGCTCGTCCGCGGCTATGCCTTGGACCGCGATTTCTTGTGTGCCGACGCCGATCTCTCGCCCGAGCGTCGTCTTTCGGGCGGGAACGGCGGCGGCCTTGCCACGTATCGTGAGCTGCTCCGCAACCTCGCCTCGCGCTCGTCGCCCGAGGGCGGTGCGCTTCCCGTTGTTCTTTCGCGCTATTATGCCTCGCTTGCCAATGCATTGGCCGAGGAGGGCATCTTCCCCGAGGACGCCGCCTTTACGACCGAGATGAAAAAGCGCATCTATGCCACGCTGTCCTCGCTGGAGGGCGGTGTCGGCGGCTTCGATCTTGCCCGCGTTCTCGGCGCCTATTATAGCGCTGAAATGGAGGGGGACAACGAGAAAAAGAGCGCTTGTCTCCGTTGGATCCGCGGTGAGTTCGGTACCAAGACCGAGGCACGCGCCGCCCTTGGCATTGCGGTCGGCGGCATCATCGGTGACGATAACTGGTACGACTATATCAAGCTTCTTGCCGTCTTTGCCCGTCGCCTCGGCTATCGCGGACTTCTCGTCCTTATCGATGAGTGCGTCAACCTCTATAAGATCCCCAACCGCATCGCAAGAGAGGCCAATTACGAGAAGCTGCTCTCGATCTTCAATGACACTCTCGGCGGCCGCGCCGAGGGGCTCTGCTTTGTGTTTGGCGGCACCGCGCAGTTTCTCGAGGACACGCGCCGCGGCCTTTTCAGCTATGAGGCGCTCCGCAGCCGCCTGTCCGACAGCCGCTTTGCCGAGGGGGGCTATACCACCATGACCTCGCCCGTCATTCGCCTGCGGCGCCTTTCGGACAACGAGCTTCTCGCACTTGTCGTGCGCCTTGCCTCGCTCCACACCGAGCTGTACGGCACCCCCGTCCTTCCCGCCGCCGACGCCGAGGCCTTCCTCCGTCGTGAGCTTGACCGCGCCGGTGCCGAGGAGATGGTCACTCCGCGTGAGATCATTCGCGATTTTCTCTCGCTTCTCGATATCCTCAGGGAAAATCCCACTGCCACCTTTGGGGCCCTTCTCGCCGTCGGTGCGAGCGCACCGACCGCCACTCCCCTTGACACTCCCCACCTTGGCACTGCTCCCTCGGATACCGCCGCCCCCACCGCCGCGCCCGAGGCCGTTGCCAAGGAACCGAAGAAATCCTCGTTTTTCTTCGACCTGTCGCTCTAAAACAGAAAAAATGTAAACAATACCTTGCGAAAGGAGAGGAAAATGACCGAAGCCGACCGCATTTTTTCGCGCTTTCCCGCGTTCTTGCGCGAGTACGTCTACCGCTCGGGCTGGCGCGAGCTGCGTCCCGTGCAGACCCTTGCTGCGCGCGTTCTTTTCGAGAGCGACGACAACCTGCTCCTGGCCTCGGCCACCGCCAGCGGCAAGACCGAGGCGGCCTTCTTTCCGATCCTTGCCGACATCTCCTCACGCCCCGGGAGTGCCGAGGGGATCTCGGTCCTCTATATCGCCCCCCTCAAATCGCTCA
>JAFVYX010000079.1 GCA_017500625.1 Clostridia bacterium
ACGGCTCGGAATAGGGGCGGGCGGTTTTCACCTTCGGCTCCACCTGCTCGATTTGAAAATCTCGGATCTCGATCTCGTAGGGATCTCCGTTCTCGTCGGTGGAGGTGTCTGTGAAGGTGATCGATTTTACGTAATCTGAGCTGAAAAAGCTGTATGCCTGCCGCGATCCGTACGGCTTGGAAGCGACCGAGGAGGAGCCGCCGCGCCAGGTGATGCGGAAGGGAAGATGCGCTCTTTGGGAGGCACTGACGGCGTGATAGCTGATGACAAGCTGGCAATTGCGTGCAGGACAGTTGACCTCGATGGTGACCGCTCCCTTGCCGCGGTAACGACGATCTCCCGTGAAGAGGTTGTGGCCTACCGATGTGATGGTGGCGGGGATTTTTCGTCCAATCTTTGAGTCACAGGGAGAGTAGACGACCTCGTCGTGTGCATTCCATTTCTCCAAGCAAATGTTACAGCGGTAGCCGTCAAAGACGACGGGCTCGGTCGTGCTGATACAGATGGCATCAAAGCTTTCGTCGCTCGTCTCCAAATATAAGAAGGTAGAGGTCGAGTCGGCTTCTAAGAAGGGAAGAGAAAAGCTTGCGCCGTCCTGCGTGCGAAAGGAGAGTGAAACGGCACCCGCGCCGCAGAGGCTTCCGCCGCGGTAAAAGATCCCGCCGACAAACTCGATCGGCGTTGCGTCGGCACGGAAGACAGCCAGATGCACCTCTCCCTCCTCGGGGGTCAGCGTGCCGTTAAATACGAGACAAGCATTCTCGTCGTCCCAGTCAATGCGGAGGGTATCGGAGCGGTAGGTGGTGAGAGTGTTCTCGGAGAGAAGGTTGCGGCTGCTTGGAAGCGTGCCGCCGAGACGGCACACGGCACCGTAGGGAAGCGCCTCTTTTGTGACAAAGATCGTTTCTCCTGCCGCATCCTGTACGGGATAGCTGTAAAGAACGCCTTGCGCCGCCTTTTCCAAGGCCTCCACGCGCACGCCGAGGGAGTGATCGGTCTTGGCATCTACCTCTGCGATGGCGCGCGCGACGCGCCCTCCCGAAACAGGTAGAGTGCATCCCTCCGCCACAGCGCCCCTCGGTGCGTCGGTATAACGGTTTGCCTTTGCGACAATGTCGTCGCTCTTGATGTCCTTATGCAGGGTGATAAAGGGCTCCTCTACCGAGACGCCCGAGACGATATCCCCGTCTCCCTCCATGAGAAAGGAGGTGCTTTGTAAACGCAAAATGGCGCAGCGCAATTCCTCGATCACGGCGGAAAGCGATGCTTCGCCGTCAGCTGAGAGGTAGAGGGCAAGGTTGCCGTTTTTGACGTCCTCAAAAAAGGCGGCGAGCGAGGGGGCTTCCTCAATGTCGGTGGCGATCAGCTCGGCGAGCCGCTCGTATGTCCCCTCGTTCGTATAGAGTCCCGTTGCATCCAACAGCGCGTTGAAGCGCTCGGCGATCAGCGTGGGGAGCCGGTCAAATGCCGCCTTTAGCTCGGTGGCGGACAGCGTTCGACCGCTGTAAAGCGAGGGGGATGAGGGGCGGTTGGGCAGGCTTTGGACACCCATCGACAAAAGCTCGCTTTTTGTGATTTTTTGTATTGACATGATTTCCTTTCCGAGGAGGGAGGATCCCCTCCTCTTTATTTTTTAGGGCTTGATCCTTCCCGTAGGACGGAAGGAATAGGTAAGTGAATAGATGCCGAAGGGGGCACGGAAGCCGTCGTTTTGGAAAAGGTATTGCTTATAACACCAGGAGCGCTCCCGCTCACGCAAGGGTACTGTGGCGAAGGGCTCACTGTGAAAATCGAAGGCGGAAAAATCGGTGTCTCCCGCATCGGCGGCAGTGGCACGCACCGTTTCAAGATGGATAAAGGGATGACGATCGGTGCGCACCGAGACCGAGACGCTCCC
>JAFVYX010000080.1 GCA_017500625.1 Clostridia bacterium
CAAAGGGGACGACGTCCGAGGGGATCTCGATATAGGTCTCGAGCTCCTCGGAGAACTTGCCGCTCTTGTTGCCGTTCCAGAAGTAGGTGACGTGGCCGTACTTCTGCGTTTCGGAGATGGCAAGCTGAGAAATGCCCGTGGCGGTCAGGTACTCGCCCATCGTATTGGTGATCTCGGGGGGGTTAACAAGGTAGTGCGAGGGAATGTGCAGGTCGCCGTCGTACTCCAGCATACCCGCATAGAAGACCTCGGGCACGCGGCGGCGGTCGAACTTATCAAAGTCGGCGCCCGCCTCAAAGGTCTTCGAGATCTCGATGGCGCGGTCACCGCGGAAGTTATAGAACACCACGCTGTCGCCGTCCTCGATCGTGCCGACAGGGGCGCCGTCCTTGACGATGACAAAGGGCGGCAGATCCTGGTCGATGACACCAAGCTCTCTGCGGTAGGTGGTGACGGCCTCCTCGGCCGAGGCAAAGCCGCGCCCTTCACCGAGGACGTGGGTCTGCCAGCCGCGCTCGACCATCGACCAGTCGGCCTCGTAGCGGTCCATCGTGATCTTCATACGGCCGCCGCCCGAGGCGATGCAGACGTCAAAGCGATCGTCACGGAGCGAGGCGAGGAAATCCTCAAAGGGCAGGATATAGTCGAGCGCCGAGGTCTCACCGACGTCACGGCCGTCAATGAGGACATGCAGGCGCACGCGGTGAGCGCCGTCTGCCTTGGCGCGGGTGATGAGCGCCTTGAGGTGGTTGATGTGCGAGTGGACGTTACCGTCCGAGAACAGGCCAAGGAAATGGAGCGTGCCGCCCGCCTGACTGCGAGCGATGAGCGACTGCCAGGTGTCCGAGGCGAAGAGCTTGCCGTTCTCGATCGACTGCGAGACGAGCTTGGCGCCCTGGGCAAAGACCTGGCCCGCGCCGAGGGCGTTGTGGCCGACCTCGGAGTTCCCCATATCGTCATCGGACGGCAGACCGACGGCAGTGCCGTGGGCACGGAGCGAGACCGTGGGGCATTCGGCCAGGAGACGGTCGAGTGTCGGAGTGTGGGCAGCGGCCACGGCGTTGGCACCGTTGTCGGGGGCAAAGCCGACACCGTCCATCACGATCGTGACGACGGGCCCCTTAACGGGAGCGAGCTTTTCGGATCTTTTGAGTGCTTGTACCATACCTATCTTCCTTTCGGACGTCAGAGATCGGCGTCCTGAATGTATTTGTATCCGTTCTCGGAAATGAAGCGCTTGCGCTCCTGGAGCTCGTCACCCAGGAGGGTGTCGAACATATACGCCGTCCGCTCGGCCTCTGCGGGAGAGACGGCAATGAGGCGGCGCGTGGCGGGGTTCATGGTGGTCTTCCACATCATCTCGGGCTCGTTCTCACCAAGGCCCTTGGAGCGCTGAAGCGTATACTTCTTGTCCCCGAGCTTCTTGAGGATCTCGGCCTTCTCGGCCTCGTTGTAGGCAAAGTAAATCTCGCTGCCCACGGTGATCTCAAAAAGAGGCGACTCGGCAATGAAGATGCGCCCCTCCTTGATGAGGGTGGGAAGCAGACGGTAGAAGAGCGTCAAGAGCAGGGTACGGATCTGGAAGCCGTCCTCATCGGCATCGGTGCAGATGATGATGCGCTTCCAGCGAAGGGCGGCGAGGTCGAAGCGGACAAGGTCACCCTTGACCTTGCCGTCGATCTCCACGCCGCAGCCGATGACGCGAAGAAGATCGCAGATGATCTTGCTTTCAAAGATCTTCGCGTAGGTGCTTTTCATACAGTTGAGCGTTTTTCCGCGGACGGGAATGATCGCCTGATACTCGGCGTTGCGGCCGAGCTTACAGGAGGTCAGGGCCGAATCGCCCTCCACGATGTAAAGCTCGCGCAGATCGGGGTCCTTCGAGCGGCAGCCGACGAACTTCTCGACTCGGTTCGAGATGTCGGTGGTGCTTTGCAGCTTTTTCTTGATGTCAAGGCGATTTTCCTCGGCCTTCTCGCGGCTCCTCTTATTGATGAGAGCCTGGTTGGCAAAGATGCCCGCCTCGTTGGGATTCTCAGCGAAGTAGATCTCCAGGCGCTGCTTGATGAAATCGGTCATTGCCTTGGCAATGAAGGTGTTGTTGATCGCCTTTTTTGTCTGATTCTCGTACGAGGTCATGGTCGAGGCGCTGTTGACGATGACCACAAGGCAATCGGCAATGTCGGCAAAGGTGATCTTCGACTCGTTCTTCGTGTACTTTCCCTGCGCGCGAATGTACTGATCGAGCGCTGAGGTGAAGCCGAGGCGCACCGCCATGTCGGGCGCGCCGCCGTACTCAAGAAAGCTCGAGTTGTGGTAATACTCGGTCCTTGCCGTTGTGTTGGAAACGGCAAAGGCAATGTCGGCCTTCAGCTTATATTCGGGCTTGTCCTCACGGTCGCGGCCGCGCGTTTCAAGATGCCAGAGGACGGGGGCGGTGAGGGCATTGCCCTCGGTGATGCCGCCAAGGTAGTCCATAAGGCCGTTCGGAAAGCAATAGGACGTCTCGGTAAAGCCGCCGCGCTCGCCCTCCACGCGCAGAACGAAGGTGATGCCCGCGTTGACCACCGCCTGGCGGTGGAGCGTGACCTCATAAAACTCAAGGGGAATGGCGATATCGGTAAAGACCTCAAGGTCAGGCAGCCAGCGGATCACGGTGCCGTGGCGCTTCTTATCGGCGGGGGTCAGCTCACGCACCGAAAGCTCGCTCACGGGCTCGCCGCGGCGGAAGGAGATCTCCGAGAGCGTTGTGCCGTTGTAGGAGCGCACCTCCATATACGCGGAGGAATACTGCGTGGCGCACGCGCCGAGGCCGTTGAGACCAAGCGAATACTCGTAGGCCGCGCCGCCGCCGTTGTTGTCGTACTTGCCGCCCGCGTACATCTCGCAGAAGATGAGCTCCCAGTTATGGCGCCCCTCCTTCTCGTTCCAGCCGAGCGGCACGCCGCGGCCCGCGTCCTCCACCTCGATCGATCGGTCGGCATACACGGTGACAAGGATCTTCTTACCGTAGCCCTCGCGCGCCTCGTCCACCGAGTTCGCCAGGATCTCAAAGAAGGAATGCTCACACCCCTCAAGACCATCCGAGCCAAAGATGACGGCAGGGCGCTTGCGGACGCGGTCCGCCCCCTTGAGCGAGGTGATGCTTTGATCGTTATATTCACGCGATGCGGCTGTCGGAGTCTTCGGCATGGCGTCCCCCTTTTCGATTTTACTACTTAACTATCATAGTATACCAAAGAAGACGGCAAATGTCAAGAATTCCCCACGGAAAATGAGAGAGAGGCGGAGTCATCCGCTTCTCTCTTTTCTATTTTCTCTCGCCACAGTTAGCCAAAATGGACTCGAACCGATAAGGTTTTCATCGGCAGATATTCCGATCTGCTTCGGCAAAAGTGCTGGCAATATCCACATATAGCGGCGCACTTTTGTCCTCGCATCTCATAAA
>JAFVYX010000081.1 GCA_017500625.1 Clostridia bacterium
ATAAGTTCTATTCCGTCAAGGGTGCTGAGGAGCATTCTGCGATGGGTGCCGCCGAGGGCGAGGTGCAGGAGACGAGATACACCGCGTCCTTCCCCTCCCTGATCAACATTCGTGGTGAAGCGACCTATATCATGGTGTTAAAGGACAGCGGCGCCCGCGTGAAGCTGTACGCGATGGTCAACGTGGAGCAGTTTAATATCGTTGCCACGGGTGAGACCCAGCAGGAGGCAAAGGCGGCGTATATCGAAAAGCTGATCGAAAACGGCGTCATCGAGGGCGCTGTCGATCAAGCCCCCACCGACGACGTCAAGGAAATGACGGTCGAGATCAACGCGATCACCCCCGTCACCACGGCAGGCGAGAGCTATCTCTATCTGCGCGGTACGGTTGCCGAGGATGCCGAGGTTGCCAAGGGCACGGTCGTTCTTCTCAAAAAGAAGATCGCCGACGATGAAAGCGTCCTCTTCCTTGCTGTGGGTGATGTGATCCGTACGACCGTATCCCCCACTGACGCCTCGGGCGTTTATACCCTTCTTACCTTCGAAAAGTAATTATCATCCAAGTGAGGCAATAGAACAATGATTCACAACAGCATCCTCGACGCGATGGGCGGTACCCCGCTCATCCGTCTTTCCCGCGTTGTCGATGAGGACAGCGCGGAGATCCTCGTGAAATTCGAGGGTCTCAACGTCGGCGGCTCCATCAAGACCCGCACCGCCTACAACATGATCAAGGTGGCAGAGGCGGAGGGCAAGATCGGTCCCGATACCATCATCGTTGAGCCGACGAGCGGCAACCAGGGCATCGGACTTGCGCTTGTGGGCGCGGTGCGCGGCTACAAGGTCAAAATTATCATGCCCGACTCGGTGAGTGAGGAGCGGCGCAAGCTCGTCCGCCACTACGGTGCCGAGGTCATTCTCGTGCACGATGCGGGCAACATTGGCGACTGCATTGAGGAATGCCTGCAAACGGCGCTCCGTATGCAAAGGGAGGACCCCCGCGTTTTCGTTCCCCAGCAGTTTGAAAACCCTGCCAACACCGACGCACAGCGCTTTGGCACCGCCGCCGAGATCTTAAAGCAGGTGGACGGCCCCATTCACGGCTTTTGCTCGGGCATCGGCACGGGCGGCACGATCACCGGCATCGGTGAGGTACTTAAGGCACATAACCCCGGGATGGAGATCTGGGCGGTCGAGCCCGAGCACGCCGCCATGCTTTCGGGCGGCTCCATCGGTACACATCTGCAGATGGGCATCGGCGACGGCATTATCCCCGACATTTTGAACCGCGAGATCTACGATGAGATCTGCATCGTCAAGGACGAGGAGGCCATCGGCGCGGCGCGTGACCTTGCCGCGAAGGAGGGGATCCTCTGCGGCATTTCGAGCGGTACCAACGTTGCGGCGGCGCTGCGCCTCGCCAAGAAGCTCGGCAAGGGCAAGCGCGTAGTGACAGTGTTGCCGGATACAGCGGAGCGTTATTTCTCGACACCTCTGTTTATGGAATAAATCGAAAAGGAAGTAAAAAACATGGGACAGCTACAAGGAAAAATCGCCCTTGTGACGGGCGGCACGCGAGGCATCGGCCTCGCCATTGTCAAGGCATTTATTGAAGAGGGTGCGTCGGTCGCGCTCTGCGGCTCTCGCCCCGAAACGGCAGAAAAGGCACTTGCCGAGCTGAAAGCGGCATATCCTACTGCCGATCTTATGGCACTTTCTCCCGATCTTGCTTTGCATAGCGAGGTGGAGGAGGCGGTCGCCGCCGTCAAGGCGCACTACGGGCGCATTGATATTTTGGTCAACAACGCAGGCGTTTCGGCGCGCGAATCTCTCTACAACTATGAGACCGAGGCATTCGACCGTGTGATGGACCTCAACGTGAACGCCATCTTCTACACCAGCCGTGCCGTTGCGCCCATCATGAAGGAGCAGGGCGGCGGCGTCATCCTCAACACAAGCTCAATGGTCAGCCTCTACGGTCAGCCCGCAGGCTGTGCCTACCCCGCCTCTAAGTTCGCGGTCAATGGTCTGACCAAGTCGCTCGCCCGCGAGCTCGGCCGCGACAACATCCGCGTCAACGCCATCCTCCCCGGTGTCACCCGCACCGACATGGTCGCCGCTCTCCCCAAGGAAATGGTGGAGCGCATCTCCGCTCCCATCCCGCTCGGCAGAGTGGGCGAGCCCGAGG
>JAFVYX010000082.1 GCA_017500625.1 Clostridia bacterium
GCGGCCTCGGCGGCCTCGGCCTTTTTGCGGCGGAGAGTGCGGCGCACCTCGTCCTCCAGCGTGCGGACGCTCCAGCCCTCGGCGACCGTTCTCTTGGCAAGAGCTTGGCGGTCGGTGTCCTCGCGGAGCGAGAGCAGGGCGCGCGCGTGGCCCGCCGACAGCTCCTTGGACGCCACCAGCGCCAGCACCTCGTCGGACAGATCCAGCAAGCGCTCGAAGTTGGCGATCGCCGAGCGGCTCTTGCCGATCTTCTGTGAGATCTGCTCCTGCGTCATGCCGTATTCATCGGCCAGGGCGCGATAGGCCATGGCCTCCTCCACGGGGTTCAGATCCTCGCGCTGAATGTTCTCGACAAGAGCGATCTCGGCGGCCTCGCGTTCATCGCCCTCAATGATGATGACGGGGACCTCGACAAGCCCTGCAAGCTTTGAGGCGCGCCAGCGGCGCTCGCCCGCCACGATCTGATACTTGCCGTTCGGCAGCTCACGCACAAGGATCGGCTGAAGCACGCCGTGCGTGGAGATCGAGGCGGCCAGCTGCTCCAGCGGCTGCTGCTCAAAGGTCTTTCGCGGTTGTCCGCTTTTGGGCTCGATGAGTCCGATGCGGAGCGTTGTTTTTTGGTTTTTTACGGTCTCCTCGACCGAATTTTCAAGGAAAAGCGTGTCAAGGCCTCTCCATTGTCCCTGCGGCTTCTTCTGCGGCATAGCATGTCTCCTTATTGTAAGTAGCGGGCGGCTTTGCGGCGTCGGTGCGCTCGGCGCTCGCCGTTGTGCCTCAAACGCGGGGCGTCTCCGCCCGGCGACTCTTGCGCGGCGGAGCGTTCCCCGCCTCTCTTTTTTGTTCCTTGCGTTCCTTGCGTTCCTTTTGTTCCGACCGACCTCGGGACGTAAGGAACGGCTCAGCTTGCGTTGTCTGTTTCTCGGCTCAGACGCGGAGCAAAAGCTCCTTGACGACCTCGCGGTATTCGAGTGCCCCCTTGCCATACGGATCGAAATACGCGATCGGACGGCCAAAGCCGGGCGCCTCGGCCAGCTTTACGCTGCGCGAGATCGTGGTCTTAAAGAGCTTGTCCGAGTAATATTTTCGCAGCTCGCTCTCCACCTGCGCGGTGAGCAGCAGGCGCTTGTTG
This sequence comes from Clostridia bacterium, assembly GCA_017500625.1. The sequence continues at coordinate 1,130 of JAFVYX010000082.1, forward strand.
TACATCGTGAGCAAAAGTCCTGTGATGTCGAGGTTCGGGTTGTAGAGCGAGCGCACCTTTTTGATCGTCAGATTGAGCTGCGAGAGCCCCTCCAGCGAGAAAAAGTCGCAGGGTATCGGAATGATGACCCCGTCGGCCGCCGCCAGCGCGTTGATCGTCAGCATGCCGAGCGTCGGCGGACAGTCGATCAGAATAAAATCGTAGTCCTCCTTGACGGGCGCCAGCGCCTTGATGACGTCGCGGCCGCGCTCCTCCGAGGTGTGAAGATCAAATTCGGCCCCCACCAGCGAAATGGTGGACGGGATCAGCGATAAATTCTTGAATTCGGTCACAAGAATGGCGCTTTTGGCGTCCGATTCCCCGATCAGCACCTGGTATGAGGAGATCTTGACCGATTTTTTGGCGATCCCCAGGCCGCTGGTCGCGTTCCCCTGAGGGTCCATGTCCACGAGAAGCACGCGCTTCCCGCGTTTTCCAAGCTCGGCGGCGACGTTGATGGCGCAGGTGGTCTTCCCTACGCCGCCCTTTTGGTTGGCAAAAGCCAAGCAAACAGCGCTCATGGCATATGTCCTCCGTAAAAAATGCGTCTATGTAGCGCAGCTCCCCCGTTGGCCGACTCGCCTTGCCTCGTCTCGAAACCGTATACAAAACCGTTCCGTTCTCGCGGGCATCGGCGCTTCTCTGCGCTCAAAGGGGGCGCAAAAGCTTACAACACTATTATATCATTCGCAAAACTCTCTGTCAATGCGTTTCACGTGAAACATTTGTGACGGTTTTTTTGAAATCGTCAGAATTACACCCCGGCGCCGCCTGCCTCGTCCGCTGCTTCCTCGCCTGCCGCCCCCCTTTTTTTGCGCCGCACGCCTCCTCTGTTGGCCGTACGCACGCACGCCGCTTCACCGCTTCGCCGCTTCGCCGAGCCGTCACGCCTCCTCCTTTGGCCGTACGCACGCACGCCGCTTCGCCGCTTCGCCGAGCCGTCGCGCCGCCGCTTCGCCGATGCGGCTTCCGCCCGACCTTGCCCGACTTCTACCCGATCCCCGTTCAACCTCTACTCTTCTTCGCCACTCTGCTCACCCCCATCGCTCTGCTCGCCCCAGTCGCTCTGCTCACCACCCCCGTCGCTCTGCTCGCCCCCGCCGATCTGCTCGCCCCCCACCCGTGCGCTTCGGTTTTTTTGTGTTTCACGTGAAACAATGCGCTCCGTATCCTTTTTTGTCCCCGCCGTTTTTTGCGCTTTTAGGCAC
>JAFVYX010000083.1 GCA_017500625.1 Clostridia bacterium
GCAGGTGGGCGATCTCGGGATAATAGCCGATCATGCGCTCACGGAGCGTGGCCATCGAGGCGCCCGTGCGCGCAAGGTAAATGGCCATCGCGACCGCCTCGGCGCCCTTGAGGCCCTCGGGGTGGTTATGGGAGACCTCGGTCACCAGGCGCGAGAAGTATCGGACGTCCTCCTCGCTCTCCGAGATCCAGCCGACGGGGCTTATGCGCATGGCCGCACCGTTGCCAAAGCTGTCGTAGGGCACGGGACGCTCGGTCAGCCAGCGGTAAAAGCGCTGGCCCCAGCCCGCGGTGGGATACTGTCGGCCGATCTCGACCATTTTCTCAATAACAAAGGATTGAAAGCCGTCCTCACGCCAGCGCCCGCGCCGCAGAAGAAAGGCCCGCGCGATCGCCAACGTCATCAGACTGTCATCGGTAAAGCGGCAGGTGGAAAGAAACAGCCCGAAATCCTTGCTTTTGTTGTTGCGGAACTCAAAGCGGCTCCCCACGATGTCTCCGACAAGCGCTCCCAGCATACGGCTTTTCTCCTCCTTCGTTTTCTTTTATTATACCACACCCCCACGGACGGTGTCAAATGGGGGAGGGGTTGATTTTTTGTGCGGCAACTTCGGTTGTCGCACTTTTTGTTTTTGAAAGGACCTTGCCATGGGACTATTCGAATTTTCTCTTGAAACTCTTTTTCTTCTGTGGTATAATGGCAATGATCGGCAGCGTGCCGAGAAAAACGGGGGACAAGCGTTCCTCGGAGCTTTAATGTCAACCGTAAGGGGAGCACCGATATGGACGTCACATCGATCAGTCACCGCTACGAGCAAGCGCGGTTTTGCGCGCTCCCGCGCGCCATGGCCTATGACGGTACCGAGGATTTTGCGGCATGGCAGGCGGCGGCGCGGACGCGCCTTGCCGAGCTTTTGTGCCTGCCCACGGCCCATGGCGAGCCCGCCCTTTCGCTAGAATACACCAAGGACTGTGACGGCTATACCGAGCACCGCTTCACCGTAGAGACCGAGCCCGGCTACCTTGTGCCCTGCCACCTTCTCCTTCCACAAGAGAAGATAGGGGCGGTGCCCCTGACGCTTTGCCTCAGCGGTCACGGCTCCGGTATGCACGTGGCCCTCGGCCGCGCCAAGGACGAGGCCGACGAGCGTTCTCTTAGCGAATGGCCGCACCGCGCCATGGCTCCGCGGGCCCTCCGCGAGGGACGGGCGGCGCTGGTGATCGAAGCGCGCGGCTTTGGCGAGGCCAGCATCACGGGGCGCGTCCCCTCCTGCACCGAAACGGCCAAGATCGCCCTGCTGGCGGGGCGAACGCTGCTCGGCGAGAGGGTGTTTGACGCGATGCGGATCCTTGACGCCGTGCTTTCGCACTTCCCCACGCTGGACCGCGAGGGCATCGTTTGTACGGGAAATTCGGGCGGCGGCACCGTTGCCTACTACCTTGCCTGCCTTGACGAGAGGATCGCCGTGGCGGCCCCCCCTGCTCGATCTGCAATTTTGAGTTCACTCTGGCGGCGATGCCGCATTGCCTTTGCAACCACGTCCCGGGGATCCGCCGCTACTTTGAGCTTAGCGATCTTGGCGGTCTTATCGCCCCGCGAGCCCTTGTGATCGCGGCGGGAAGGACAGACACCGACTTCCCCGCCGAGGGCACCGAGCGCACCTTTGAAGCGATACGGGCGCTCTATGCCACCGCCGGCGCGCCGCGGGCCTGCACCCTGGTCTTTGGCGAGGGCGGCCATTACAATTACGCCGATCTCCTTTGGGCCGAGATCCACCGTATGGGATATTAAGAAGCCGAGCGCCGTTGGCGCTCGGTTTCCTCTTGAATTGCCCTCCCTTATATGCTATAATGGCGGTAGCTTGCGTTCCCCGCAAAGACGCGGGTGGCTGATAACGGAAAGGAAAGACAACGTGAAGAAAGCAAATGCGTGGGCGCTTCTGCCGATCGGTATTTTCGTGGCGCTCTATCTTGGTCTTGGCATTACCTTTGAATACGGTCTCGACATTCCCATGGGCTTTTACAAGGTGCCGATCGTTCTTATCTTCCTTGTCGCGATTCTGGTGGCGTGTCTCCAGAACCGCGACGTAAGCTTTGACAAAAAGCTCTCGCTGATGGGCGCGGGCGTGGGCGACCGAAACATCATCACGATGCTCCTCATCTTCCTTCTTGCGGGCATCTTTGTGGGAGTCGTCGGACGGAGCAGCGCCGAGAGCGTGGCCTATTTTGTGCTTTCGATCGTGCCGCCGCGCTTTTCTGTGTGTGTATTGTTCCTTGTCGCCTGCTTTGTTTCCACCGCCATGGGCACCTCGGTCGGCACGATCACCCTCCTCACCCCCATTGCGGCGGCCCTCTCGGTCACCTCGGGATTTTCGCTCCCGCTGTGCGTCGGCACGGTGGTGGGCGGCGCGATGTTCGGCGACAATCTCTCCTTTGTGTCGGACACCACGATCGCCGCCTGTCAGGGGCAGGGGTGCGCGATGAAGGACAAGTTCCGCACGAACTTTGCGATCGTTCTGCCCGCGGCCCTTGTGACGCTTGCGCTGATCCTTGCTCTTTCCCTGCAGGCCGACATTCAGCCGACCGTGCAGAAGCCCTACTCGCTCTTAGAGATCCTGCCCTACGTTCTTGTGCTGATCGGCGGCATCGTCGGTGTCAACGTTTTCCTGACGCTCCTTTGCGGCACGCTGGTGGGCGCGGTCATCATGCTCTTCTCGGGCGCTATGGACTTCCCAACGCTCCTTGAGAGCGCAGGCGTTGGCCTTTCGGGTATGTTCGAGACCTCGATGGTCGCGGTGCTGGTGGCGGCGCTCTGCGCCCTGATCCGCGAGGGGGGCGGCTTTCTGGCCCTGCTCGGGGCGATCCGCCGCATCTTCCGCGGGAAGCGGGCGGGGCAGCTCGGCATCGGGCTTCTCGTCGGGCTGATGGACGTGGCCACCGCCAACAACACGGTGGCGATCGTGATGGCCAACCCGATCGCTACGGAAATGGCCAAGGAGTACGGCATCTCGCCGCGCAAGACGGCCTCGATCCTCGATACCTTCTCCTGCATCTTCCAGGGGATCCTTCCCTACGGCGCGCAAATGCTGGTCGCCCTGACCGCGGTGGGCACGATGGGGCTGGAGCTTTCGGCCTTTGCCGTCATCGGCCACCTCTTTTACCCGATGATGCTGCTCCTCAGCTCGCTTGTCTTTATGTTCCTTATCCCCGAGAAAAGAAAGTGAAGCGCCATGACGCTCAGTGGAAGTGCATTTACCACACCTTAAAGCTTTGCTTGCAAAAAAGCCGCATTCATGCGGCTTTTTCTTTTTCTCGTCGGCTTTTCGGTTTATACATCGATAACGTTAACGATCTTCTTTTTCTTCCTTACCGCATAAGAATAGGCAACGGCCGTTCCGCTTCTCGGCTGTCGCTCCATAATGTCACGCTTACCTACCTTTCGTTTGGGCGGCATATAATTCTTATCAAAATACACGATACAAAACTCTGAATTGTTTATCATTTCCTGATTGCGCTCCAAGCAAGCGGCTCTACCCGCATTTTCTATGCGCTCGGGAAAATACGTATCCTCATAACGCTCCATAAGACGTTCCCTATACCTCTCGGAAATGTACGGAAACGCCGACCTCACATAAACACGCCTTATGTGGGGGTATTTTTGTTTCAACCCCGTAACGATCTTATGACACAAAGCATCAAATTCGCTTTTGCTGCCAAAATAAAAACGCTCCACCTTTTTTTCCGTTATCAAGAACTCAATCTCTCTTATAAGGCGCTCCTTTAGTGTAGGTGTTTCCTTGATCTTCCGATGTCCAAAAAAGCAACACGACTGTTTTTTCAGCTCTTCCATAACCTTCACCACAAAATAATTTGGATATACGGTATATCCGTTAAACACATTCTATCACATGTTTAGGGTAAAATAAACACAAAACATATTTATTTTGGAGTGATTTTATGGCTATTAAGAGCGTTTCTATCCGAATTGAAGAAGAAATGTTAGATAAAATTGCCTATGTTGCCGATTATGAGGGGCGCAGTGTGAACAGTCACGTTCTGGTATTGATCCGAGAAAGCATCAAGACCTTTGAGGAGACCCACGGGGCGATCCGAGCGAGCATTGACCCCGACGTGAACGTAAAGCCCTCCCGCAAATAAAAAAACCGAGCGCCGAGGCGCTCGGTTTTTGTTATGCGATCAAAAACTTGTATTTCTCCACGCTGTACAGGGGAATGAGCGGGAGCAGGATCGGCACGCGCTTGACGTAGGCCCGGTACTCGGGATCGCTGCCGTAGTTTTTGTTCTGGCGGAGCTCAAGACGGCGCGCGCCCGAGAACATCACGAAGATGATGCCCGCATAGCCCACGGCCGAGAGGATCCACTGGCCAACGCCCGAAAGCGAGCCGATGCCGCTGAGCAGCACGCCCGTCCAGAAGATCATCTCCCCAAGGTAGTTGGGGCAACGGACGATGCGGTAGAGCCCCGTATCGACAAAGCGACGCGGGTTCTTCTTTTTGGCGGCGTTCTTCTGAAGGTCGGCGGCGGTCTCCAGCGCAAGACCAAGGGCCATAACGCCCACACCGACGTACGCCATGACGTTATCGGCGCTGCCGTTCTCCATACGGTAGAAGACGGGAAGCACCTGGGTGACGTAGAGGGCGGCGCAGGTCAGCCAGATGGCGCACTTGACGCCGAAGGGAATGGTCTTGCCGTCCTTGATCTCGCCCGTCATGTGCTTTTTGTAGGAGGCGCTTTTCAGCTCGCGAATGGCGAGATAGCCCGAAAGGCGGAGGCCGTACAGAATAAAGAGGGCCGAGAGAAGCACGGTCGCGGGAGTGAGGGTGGCGCGGTACAGCACCAGCATCACGATGCCCTCGGCGGCGATCGAGAAGCCGTAGCCAAGCGAGATGAACCACACGTAGTTTTTGAAGCCCATGGCGCTGACAAGCACGGCGGCACCTAAAATGAAGAGAAGCGAAAGCGGAAAGGTCATAGCGTTGTCTCCTTTTATTTTTTCCTTAACCATTATACACGGGCGCGCGCGAAAAAGCAAGGGAAAAGTGCCCAATGCTTGCTTTTTCTTCGATTTTGTGCTATAATCAAGACAACGAACGCACAAGGAGAGCATTATGGACTTTACGGCATTGCAATCGGCGCTGGAGAAGCGGGGCTACCGCGTCTCGGTCTTTGCGACGGGCGTGGAGGCCGCCCGCTACCTCGATGACGAGATCGACGGGCAGGTGGTCGGCTTCGGCGGCAGTATGACGCTGCGCGATCTCGGTCTTTACGACCGCCTTTTGAAGCACAACGCGGTGCTGTGGCACTCGGGAAAGAAGGATCCCTGGGAGCGCCGCCACGCCCTCCGCAAGGCGATGACGGCCGACGTCTATCTCTCCTCGGTCAACGGCATTGCCGAAACGGGCGAGATCGTGAATATCGACGGCATCGGCAACCGCGTGGCCGGCACGCTCTTTGGCCACAAAAAGGTCTATTTCGTGGTGGGGCGCAACAAGGTGGCGCCGACACTGGCGGCGGCCATTGACCGCGCGCGCAACGTGGCCGCCCCGAAGAACGCCGCGCGCCTCGGCAAGAAAACCCCCTGCGTTGTGGACGGCCGCTGCCACGACTGCTCCTCGCCCGACCGCATCTGCCGCGAGCTGGCGATCCTTTGGCAAATGCCGATGGAGGGGGATTACGAGGTCGTTCTCATCGACGAGGACCTCGGCTTTTAATCAAGTTTTGTTTACATAAACAGGTTTTTTATGACCGCGTAGAGCTTTCTACGCGGTCTTTTTTTGTTTTCTGCGCAGGCGTACTTACGTACGTGAGCAAGTGAAAACGCAAATCTTGCGTTTTGGCGCAGCGATACCCCAAGGATAGGGAAAAATGAAGCCAGTGACAACGCGCGCACATTTTGACCATATCCGCGGGGAGGTCGAGCCGCTTTCAAGGAAGCACCGCAGAGATGCGCAGGGTTTCGCGGAGATAAAACCGTGCAGATCAAGGCGCACCGCAAGAAAGCAAGGCGAAGGCGTACTTGCGTACGTCGAGCCGCTTTCGAGGAGCAACGCAGAGATGCGCGGTTTTAGCCCGCGAAAAGATGGACCCCATTTCAAGTGAACGATATGCTATCCTATCTTCACGGGAAAGAAAAGGAGGGCTTTGGTTATGGAACGGGTCAAGGAGCTGGCGGCACGGCTGGTGAGGTTTTTCACCTTCGAGGTCGGCGCGGTGCCGCCGCAGATCGATCGCTTTTGCGATGCTGAGGGGTTGTCGGCCGCGGAGTTTTCCGCGCTGTTGGCTGTTGAGGAATTCCGCGCGGCGTACGAGGAGGCGCAGAGGCGGTATTTCGACACGCTGACGGCGGGGGCGTTGCTCAAGAAGTACGACCCCTCCTTTGTGAAGCATCTCTTAGAATGCGAGGGGAGGCGCAGCGAGACCCTGCGGCAGGACAAATTCACGGTGGAGATCTCTGTTTTGCCATGAGGATCGAGATCACGAAAAAGCAGCAGGCGTTCATTGAGGCCAAGGAGAGCGAGGTTCTGTTCGGCGGGGCGGCGGGGGGCGGCAAGTCCTACGGACAGCTGGTGGACGCCTTTTTGTTCGCGCTCCGCTATCCCGGCAGCCGCCAGCTCCTTCTGCGGCGCACCTTCCCCGAGATCGAGCGCTCGCTCGTGCGGACGGCGCGGTCGATCTTTCCCGCCGAGGTGTTCACCTATCGGGCGACCGACCACACGGGGATCTTCCCCAACGGCTCACTTCTCGATTTCGGCCATCTTGCGACCGAGAGCGACGTCTACCAATACCAATCGATGGAGTACGACGTGGTGCGGTTTGACGAGCTGACGCATTTTTCCGAGTTTCAATATTTATATCTCCTCTCGCGGGTGCGCGGCGTGAACGGCTATCCGAAGCAGATGAAGTCGACCACCAACCCCGGGGGCATCGGCCATGCGTGGGTAAAGCGGCGCTTCATCGATCCCGCGCCCCCCGCGACCGCATTCCTCGGCGAGGACGGCTCGGAGCGTATTTTCCTCCCCGCGAGGATCGAGGACAACCGCTTTCTCACCCTCGCGGATCCCGGCTACCGACGGCGCCTCAGTGCCCTGCCGCAGGAGGAACGGCGAGCGCTTCTGGAGGGCGAGTGGAACCTTGTGGCGGGGCAATTCTTTCCCGAATTCTCGTACGACCTGCACACCATCGACCCCTTTCCGATCCCCGAGGATTGGCGGCGCTACCGCACGATCGACTACGGTCTTGACCGTCTGGCGGTCCTTTGGGTGGCCCTCTCGCCCGAGGGGCGGGCCTACGTCTACCGCGAGCTTTGCGAGAGCGATCTCATCATCTCGGACGCCGCCGAAAGGATCCTTTCCGCCACGCCCGAGGGGGAGACGATCTACACGACGCTGGCGCCGCCCGACCTTTTCGGCCGTGTGCAGGAGAGCGGACGGACACGCGCCGAGATCTTTGCCGCGCACGGGGTGCCCTTTACGAGGTCATCGAACGATCGCATCACGGGGTGGCTGGCGGTCAAGGAGCTTCTCCGCCCCGCGGTGGACGGCATGCCCCGCTTGCGCATCTTCCGCACCTGCCGCGAGCTTTGCCGCTGTCTGCCCCTGCTGCTTGCCGACACCAAGCGCCCCGGCGACGTTCTGACCGAGCCACACGAGCTGACGCACGCCCCCGACGCCCTGCGCGGCTTTGCCGTTTCCCACGTGCGTCCCGCCCCCAACACGGTGGGGGTGGGACGCCGCCCCTGGTCGCCCGATATGTGGCAGGACTATTACGCCGCCACCGAGGCCGAACGGGAGTATCTCATTAAAAAATACGGAGTACCGCTATGACGACACCAAAAGAAAAACAAGAACGCCTTGCCTTCTTTGCCGAGCTTTACGAGCGCGCAAGGGCAAGGCACCGTCCCGCGCTGGACGCGATGGCGCGGTGTATGGCCCAGTATCGCGGCAGCGACGAGATCGACGGCGGCGTGAAGGCCACCGCGATCCGCAACATCACCTATGAGATCATTGAGGCGCAGGTCTCCTCGGAGATCCCCGCGCCGCGCGTGGCGCCCGCCGGCTACAGCGAGGAGGGGGAGCGCCTGGCCGTGGCCACCGAGCGTATGCTGCTTTGCCTGCGCGACGAGCTGCCCTTTGAGCGCCAAAACGATCTTGACGAGCGCTATACCACCATCTTCGGCGGCTCGGTGTGGCTCGTGGAATGGGACGACACCAAGGAATCGGGCGGCGTGCGCGGCGGCATTCGTGTCCGCTGCCTTTCGCCCGAGGACCTCATTCCTCAGCCCGACATTCCCGACATCGAGGATATGGAATACTGCTTTCTCCGCTTCACGACGCCGCGCAGTGAGCTTTGCCGCCGCTTCGGCGTGAGCGCCGCGGTGGCCGCCCTTGGCGAATGCGAGAGCGAGAGCGGCGTGTTCGACGAGGACACCGTGACGGTCGTCACCTGCTTCTATCGCGAGGAGGACGGCGCCGTTTCGCGCTTTGTGTTCTCGGGCGACGCGCTCCTTTCCGATATCACCGACTATTACGGAAGGAAGCTGCGCCTCTGCCCGCGCTGCGGCGCCCCCGAGGGCGAGTGCGACTGCGGCGAGGAGACCACCCTCTCTGCCGCGGAGGACGAGTGCCTCACCCTGCCGACGGGGCGGGTGCATATCCCCTACTACCGACCGAGGCGCTTCCCCGTGGTGATCCGCAAGAACACCTCGCGCGCGGGCCATTATCTCGGCCAGTCGGACTGCGAGGTCATTCGCCCCCAGCAGCAGGAGATCAACAAGCTCGAATCGCGCATTCAGGCCAAGCTGATGCGTTCGGGTGTCACGCCCGTGATGCCCGAGGACGCCCGTGTGGCGCCCGACAACTCGATCTTCGGGCAGGTGATCCGCCTCGCCCCCGGCGAAAGCTCGGCGATGTACGGCGTCATCGACACCACGCCCAACGTCTCGCAGGAGATCCTGCAATCCGACCGCCTCTATGAGCACGCCAAGCGCATCGTGGGCATCTCGGATTCGCTCCTCGGCCTTGCCGACCCCACGGCGACCTCGGGCTATGCCAAGCGATTGCAGATCGAGCAGGCGGCGGGGCGCTTAGAATCCAAGCGCCGTATGAAGGAGGCCGCCTACGCCGACATCGACCGCCTGGTGTTCGAGCTGATGCTCGCCTTTGCCGACGAGCCGAGAAAAACGCCCTATCGCGATGCCTACGGCCGCCTGCACAACGCCGAATTCGATCGCTACGATTTCCTTTCCTATACCCCCGAGCGCGGCTATTACTACAACGACGAGTTCCTTTTCTCGTCCGACAAGAACGGCGGCGCCGAGAGACAGAGAGAGGCGCTTTGGGAGAGAAACCTCGAAAACCTCAGGGCGGGCACGCTGGGCGATCCCGCCTCGCCCACCACGCTTCTGCGCTATTGGCAGGGGCAGGAGAGGGCGCATTATCCCTTTGCGCGTGAGAACGTCGAATACTTTGAGGATATGGTCAGAGAAAGCACGGGAGGTGATGGAAATGGCTAAGATCCCCGCTACCGTCAAGCGCGATCTGGCGCTCATCGCCAGACCGAAAAACGCAAGGAGCTACCGCGCGTGGCTCACGGAGAAAAAGAGCGATGCCGATGCCAAGCAAAGCGCGGCCGCCGCCGAGGCCAGCCGCCTTTCGGTGGGATACGGCCGCGCCGGGGAGACGCTGGGGCGCTCCTCATTTGCCGACGACGGCTACGCCGCCTATCTCCGCAAGGCCGCCAAGGAGGCGCGAGCGAGCGCCGCCGCCACCATTGAGGACGAGCGCGTCAAGGAGAGCCGCGACACCCTCGCAGGGTACGGCAGGTACCTCGCCGAGCTGCGCGAGAAGGACGCCGCCACCCTGGAAGATACGGCCGAGCGCCTGCTCGCCCTGGAGGCGGGCAGTGACCTTGAGTCCCAGCAGCTGATCGCCGCCGCCAACGCCACCAAGGACCAGGCGGCCGCCCTGCAAAAGCTCTACAAGGACAACCCCGCCGTCTATGAGAAGTCGCGTGAGCGCGTGCTCCGCCACCTGATCCTCGGCTACTACGGCTATGACGAGGCCTACAATTACTGCCGCCTCATCGGTCTTGACGACAGCACCTCGCGCCGCCTGGCCGAGGCCGCCGCCGCCGAGCGCAGCGGCAACGTCGACCGCCTGGAGTCTCTCTTCGGCAAGCCCTAAAGCCGCGGGGAGGAACGACGCCGAAAGCAAGGCGAAGGCGTAAGAAGGTACGTGAGCAA